>NZ_CAJMXD010000161.1:0-6441 GCF_905219685.1 Barnesiella sp. CU968 | reverse complement strand
TCCTTTCTCAACTCGCTGAAATCCCTCAAAAATCCATCTTTATGCCAACCTAAGTTAAAAGTAAACACACTCTTAGATCCCGAATAAACTAAAAAATTAGTTTGCGCAAAGGTAAACTAAATATTTTAGTTAAACAACTAATAAATTAGTTTTACATGTTAAAATATGTTAATCAAATTTTAAAAGAGCCGGATAACAGGTCGTAACAATGAAGACGTGATTTGTTTTGCGGTACTTTTTTCGTACTTTTGCGTCAATTTAATTATTAACCAAAACTAATGCACATGACTGGATTTTCAAGATCCCTGAGGGGATTGTCGGTTGTCGCACCCATTGCTGCGGCTTCCATGGCACTGAATGCTGCCGAACAGCGACCCAACATCATTTTCTTTCTTGTTGACGATTATGGCTGGCTCGACAGCGAGGTGGCTTACGGCGAGGAGGTTTATCCGAACAATCATCGCGTCCGGACTCCGAATATGAAACGTCTTTCGGAGAAGGGGGTAATCATGACCAATGCATATGCGTGTCCTATCTCAACGCCTACACGGACTTCCCTGATGTCGGGCATGCATGCCGCGCATGAAAAAATCAACATGTTTACCGCTCCGGAAATCAATACTCCCACTGATTTCACCGGAGGCACCCGCGGTTTCTTCACCGATGCCTCCAATCGTGAGAATGATGACATATTCGCCCGTCCGGAATGGAACTACAACGGAATCAGTCCGGAGCCGGGAGTTCCACACACCCAGTATATGACACCTATGGTGAAGCAGCTCCGTGACAGCGGTTATTATACCATCCACATAGGGAAGGGACACTGGGCTTCGATGGGCACACCGGGAGTGTCTCCCTATAATATGGGATTCATAGTCTATGTGGCAGGAAATATGGCAGGTATGCCCCGAAGCTATTATGCCGAGGATAATTTCGGCAATCAGCCCGACAAATGGACTTATTCTGCAATCAATGACCTTGAGGAATATTACGGTTCCGACATCAATCTCACCCAGGCTATAACCGACAAAGCTCTAAAGGCAATGGATTATCCTATAGAAAAAGGGGAGCCGTTCTATCTTTATATGGCGCATTTCGGCGTGCACACTCCGATACATCCCGAGCCGCAGTATTATCAGAAATATCTTGACGCCGGTCAGGAAGAGAAGACCGCGATGTATTCATCCATGGTCGAGAGTGTAGACGAGAGTCTTGGTCAGATAATGGATTATCTTGAGAGGAAAGGGGTTGCCGACAATACTGTCATCATCTTCTATTCCGACAATGGGGGTCACAGCCTGAACACGGCTAAAAACAGTGTGCCCCATACATTCAACGCCCCTCTGAGAGAGGGTAAGGGATCTGTGTATGAAGGGGGTGTCAGGGTTCCGATGATGGTGTATTGGCCCGGAAAGACAGAGGCAGGGATGAGGATCAACACTCCTGTCACGCCTCCCGATTTCTATCCTTCAATCTGCGAAATGGCGGGCGTGGAAAACCCTGAGACCGTTCAGAAACTTGATGGAAAGAGCTTCGTGAAGCTCGTCACCGACGGTTCTCGGCTTGCGAAGGAGGCGGTTGAAAAAGGGAAGATACGAAACCAGAAAGAAGCGAATGCCTTTGTGATTCCCGAAAAGGTTTCAGGTCTTGATCCCGAACGTGTGGTTATCTCGCACATGCCTCATCAGTGGAGAATCGAAGATCAGGAGGATGTCGATTTCCTTTCGGCAATCCGCAAAGGAGACTGGAAACTTGTATATCGTATGCACGACGGCTGGCTTGAGCTGTATAATCTAAAGAAGGATCTGGGTGAAAAGAATGATGTGTCAGCAAAGCATCCGAAGATTGTCAGAGAACTCGCTGCTGAACTCTCCGACACTCTTCGTGAATGGGAGTCCCCGATGCCCTTGGTCAAGGCTACAGGTAAACTTGTGCCGATGCCCGATGAGTTGTTTTGAAGCTCTTACTCTTTTCGCCAGTACATATGTCTTGCAGTCAACAGAAAATAGTTTAGTACGGTTTGGATATATAGACAAAAAACAGACTAAACTTTAAACCTGGAAATTCAGATATTTTTTATACATTTCTCTTATATACAAATGATAACCGAATTCAATTCATATATGAGTAACATAGACATAGACTTCTTCAAGGAGTTGTGTCTGAAACATGGAGAATTACGACATTATAAAAAGAATGAGTTTATTCTCCATGAAGGTGATGCATGTTCTTTCTTCGGGTTTATCTTGTCAGGCGTAGTCAAATACAGTTGCATCAACCGGACAGAAAACAAACCGTATAATGTCGGTTTTTCCTTTCCAAATGAATTTATAGGCGATTATCCCACTTGTTTATATGGTATGAAATCAGAATTGAATATACAGGCGATAATCCCGTGCGATATTTACATCTGTTCTTCTGCATTCTTACAGCAAAAATTCGAGGAGAACAAAGAAAGCCAACGGATAGCCCGTATCGCAGCCGAACAGATGTTTTTCCAATCATATTCACGTTATTTGGATTTATTCAGATTCACACCGGAAGAGCGTTACCTCCAACTTTTAAAAAAATGCCCTGCAATCCTTCAAATGGTATCACTAAAAGAAATAGCATCCTACCTCAAAATTACACCCGTACACATGAGCCGAATCAGACGCAAGCAAAGTCTTGACAATAAAAAATAAACATAGGTTTAGAAATTTACATTCATAACAATATTCCAGGAGTATCTTAATCTGCCAAAGGATTTTTCTTTTTATCTTTGTCTTATCTTTGGTTGGTTCAACGAAGAGACAAAATAAAGATTGAATGAGTTAAACAAGAGATTAAAAAAGAGAATATGAAAACAAAAGAAATTCTTGGAATACTTATGCTATTCCTCTGTACATTCAGTTTTATAAGCTGCGACGATGATAATGAACAGACAAATGAATTAACTCCCGAAGCACTTTATCAGACTTCATGGCGTGGAACAGGACATTGTGAGGCTTGGACAGTACAAAATATGGGGGTCGGTATGCAATTTGTAGATACTCGGAAAGGGAAGGTAAATTGGGAAGGTTACGATGAAATTGATATTACTTATACAATAGAAGGGAAATATATCACATTTAATAGCAATGCTTTATATTTGGGGGGAGCCCCATGGATTATCAAAAGCTATACCCAAAAACATATAACCATTATACAGAATGAAATTAGTCCAGATAAAGAGAAAGTAGCTACAATTGAATTAGAGAAAATAGATTAAACTGAATCATAGGAACATTAAGTTGCATAAATGTATGCTACAACAAAACAAAGAGAACCGTGAGATTCGCAAATTGAGCAAAGAAAGGATGAAAGAACATATAAATACCTTGTAAACAAAGGGAAAAATGCAGATTCATCTAATATTCCTTTATGTGCTATTATCGGGCTGGTCTATGTGCTGAAATACAAGGAAAAGAGATTCACCTTGTTCTCTTGTACTTGTTCTCTTGTATAGGATTGGTTATTGTGATAGGATGAGCAATTTATATGCTACTGATAATAAGGTCAATGNAAATCAAAGTAATATGAAACTTAAATATATATTGAATGCTATAATATTTGTTTTGGCATTATCTTTTTTGTCTATGTGTATATTTAAGACTACAGAGTTAAGTTTGAAATGTATGCAATTTGCTGTATCTATCTCCTGTATAGGAGCAATGTTTTCTACAAAAAGATATAGATACATATTTGCATCTATTGCTTTAATCATTATAGGAATATCTTTTTTACTTTAAATGTCCATAATAACGATAATGATTTGATTGTTGCTAATGTCTTCATAATAGCATCTGTCAAGTATATTTATTTCAGCAAACGCCCCCGTAGGTGCAGTTCCTATTCACAATTGAATCTTGCCGCTATCGCGGATGGTTGTACTGATTTGCAAACCATTCTTCTTAAATCCGCTTTTCTTTGCGTTTTACGATTTTTCGGCTTGTCATCATTTGACATCGTAACGACTCTGATATTAAGTTGTTTAGCATCATTTCTCCCTTTTTTCGAGGTTATTCCAGAGATTTTTTGTAATTTTGCGATTAAGGGGTATTAGTGCCTCTGATACTTTATGAAAAAGTTTATTCTTCTTTTATTTACACTTCTGCTACTTCCGACAGAGGGTTACGCGACTCCCGATAAGCGAGCTATGATTGCCAGACTCAGAGAGGAGCTGGCTACGGTGAAGACAAACCAGGATTCAATAAAGATACTTTACGACATATTCGATCTTTCGAGTCGCAGAGACTATATGAATGTCTGTAAGGAACTCGATGCCGTCGCTGCCAGAGGAGGCGACAACACAGTTCGTTTCGATATGGCGCGCCAGATGGCGAATGTGGGTTCAAGCGACTCGGTATTGGCAGATATAGAGCGTCGTGTGAGAACCTTGCCCGACTGTAAAGAAAAAAAGGAGACTGCATTATTTGTGAAGATAAGGCGTCTGTCGGCAATCGCGCGAAATATTTCCGAGAAAGAGCGTCAGGAGCGTATCGCACGTACTATTGTTCCGGAAGATAACAAACTTGACAAATATGGTAAAGTCGAGCGGCTGTTCACGATCTGCGAGTATCTGAGCGTTTTTGCCAAGGGAGATATGCTTGTAAACTATCTGGATGATCTTGGAGAACTGATGAAGGCATCGGGTATCGACAATTATGCGCTCAAAAACATTTATTACACGGAGAGTGCCAATATCTACAGCATCACCGGTAATCATGATAAAGCACTTGCGGCTGACCGTATTCTTCTCAAGGAGATTGACAATCTCGAAAAGAGATATAAAGCGCAGGGGCGTAAATATCGGAATCTGGATGTAAACCGATTTATAATATACCGGCGGATGCTCAGCAACTACGATAGCCTGAGCATTGATGAAGCCAATGACCTTTATTCCAAAATTCTTGCCATTGCAGAACGGAACGAGGATGTGAAGTCGACAATGGAATATAACAGACGTGCGTCAGCCTATCATGCGATGAAGAACGGACGATATGCGGAGGCGATACCATANATAAGACGTCAGCTGAGCATAGAGCGGTCGCATATATTGCGGAAAAGAATGCTTGAGATGCTTGTGGAGGCAGCTTCCGCTATCGGGGACCAGACCAATCTGGATATCGCGCAGAAAGAACTCGATGCTATAAACCGTGAGATAAACTCCGTTGATGCCCGGCAGAAATATAATGAGCTTCAGGTAAAATATGATGTGAGCGCATTGAGGGCAGAGAATGCCGAACTTGAACTTGAAAACAAGAACGGGCAGATTCTTGCTACGCGCAAGATAATGATTTTTGTGATTGTAGGGTGGGTTGCGTTAGCGGTCATGCTCGTCGGTCTTTTGTTTTTCTGGGCAAAATACAAGAAGACATCAGCGGATATATCCTCGTTTGTCGCAACGCTTGCCTCCGAACGCGATGCCATAAAGAAACGAAGGTATTATGATTACGCCAGAAAAACCGATTCCGATGACAAGTCCGCTGATTATCGCTCACCGCGTCCTAAGATCGGAANCATATCGGAAGCAGTGAATTATATAATTAATGATGTCATGTTCATTTCTTCTGTGGCAATGGAAGATACAAAGAAATATCGTCATGACATCTCTGTTGCTTCGTTCATGAGAGACCGCATTGCCGAGGTTGAGTCTACGCTTACAAAGAGCATCAATATAAACGTGATTTATCCTGATCCGGATTTCGAGATTCATGCAGACAAGGAATGTCTGCGAATGCTCGTGTCTCATATTCTGCAGGTAGCGGTAAAACTTGCTCCCCAGGGAGGTTCAATCGGTTTTGAATGCACAGAAGACAAAGCCGTCGGCAAAGCCAGATTCGTCTTCAGGCATTCCGGAAACTCTCTTCCTGAAGGCAGGGAGGAGAAGATTTTCGATAATTTTATGGATTACAAGAGTCTATCGGAAAATGGAGACGCCGCTCTGATACTGGTGCGCATGATCAACTTCCTTACAAACAGTTCTTTGAAATCGACTGGTCATCAAGAATCCGGAGAAGGGGCTAAGCTGGTGTTTATGTTGCCTTTGTCATAGCGGAGAGGGAACATACGGTTTTACAAGGCAGTTGCGGAATGTAATGAACAAATTCCGCAGCTGTTTTGTATAGTCATATATGGCGTAATCAAAAGCTATGAGGTCAGGGTTAAAGGAAAGGATTCAGGGATTATTGCCTGAAGGAGCTGTCGTTTTCGCCGGTGCGACAATTGTCGGCATGCTTACAGGTGCAGGTACATTTTTTCTTCGCAGAGGCATAGCGTGGATGGGTGATATGCTTAGTGTTCCGCTTCATCCAGGCGGGTTGAACTGGATTTTCATTGTCTACGCTGTAATTGCCATTTTGGGGGCTGTCTTTTATCAGAAAGCGGTAGGGGAGAATCTTGCGGATGGCACCTCTCAGC
>NZ_CAJMXD010000160.1:0-6446 GCF_905219685.1 Barnesiella sp. CU968 | reverse complement strand
GTCACTGTATATATCAAAGACATTCCGTTCACCGTTACTGAGGGTCAGAAAGTGACCATCGTAGGAGAGAAACTTACGAGCGACATGAAGGTTCCGTATATTGAAGGAGGCAAAATGACAGATGAAGGTACTGGCTCTGTTACTCAGAAGCAACCTTTGGATGTGACGGAAAGTCTTGATAAGGTTAAAGCCGATAATTATCAGCTTGTCACTTTGACTGGTACTTATGATGCAATCATGAAGTGTGTCGGAATCAGGGGTATGGCAAATTCGGCATATATCTATGATTACAAGGATGTTGATGCATTAGAAGAATTGGGTGGTCATAAACTCACGGTAACAGGTTATTATGCAGGTACAGCAAATCCTGTTGTGCGCATCATTCCTTCTGAAATTATTGATCATGGATATAACGAGACTGTATATTTCTTTGATGACTTCGAATGGATGGATCCATGGACAAGCTTAATCGGTGTTCACGATTGGGTTGAGGAGAGTGATAAGGTTGCTGCTGAATCAAAGAATCTTACAAATAAAAACGCAGAAGGAAAGATTCTTATTGATGAGCTTTATGATCGCGGATATAATTTTGTAAAAGCGACTATCGATGGTAAGGAAGACAGACCTTTTGAAAATCGAATTTACGTGCAGAAAAATTATCTTAAATTTTCGCTGACCGGTATTGAGGCGGGTCTTGTGCTTCCGAGCATTTCAGGTATTCCAGATGGAGAAAAATTGCAGATTTGTTTTAACTGGTCTCCAATGCGCCAAGGTAAACCCGGTGAAAAGAATAGGGCTTATGATGCGGTTAACTTGATCGTTATTGTTGAAAACAATGGCAGTGAGGTTAAGATTCCTGTGCCACCTCATACTTTAAAGAATGGAGACAAGCATGAATGGATGAATGCCGTCATTGATTTAGGAGACGAGAAGGTTGATGAAAATACAAAGATCACCATCCGTAGTGCTGATGACAAGTGGCCGCATGATAAAGTGAACAGATGGTTTATAGATAATGTTAAAGTGCGTCAGGCACTCTAATAATCTTAATAATTTATTTAATATGGTATTCAACTTTGAAGTCGCATCGACTTCAAAGTTGAATACCATATAACGTTTTTTGAATGAGGGAGTAAGGTCTCTAAGGTCTTTAAGGTCTTTAAAGACCTTAGAGACCTTAGGGACTTTAAGGTCTTTAGGGACTTTAAAGACTTTAAAGACTTTAGGGTCTTTAGAGACTTTAAGGACTTTAGGGACCTTAAAGACTCTTGTGTGTCGTTGTTGTGTATGGGGTGGGTCAGTAGCCGCGGTTCTTTCTGCGCAGGACACTCATGCGCTCTGAGAAGCCTCCGTTGGCAATGAAGTCGGCTGAAAGTTTTTTTAATTGGCGAAAGAGAAGGTAATCAGCCTGTTTTATCAATATAATGCACATGTTGGCTATCGTGCCGGCAGGTCGTGTCTCTATGAGCTGCATGAAGAATTGCGGATCGTTGTGTTCAATTCCAAGTTTTCTCATGGCTTCAAATTCAACACTGCCTTTATCCCATTGTTTGATGCCACGGGTCTTCAAATAATCCTCATAGTCTTCAAGTAGCTCTTTCAAGCTCGCTTTTGCTACATCTATCAGCTTTATTTCTGT
Source organism: Barnesiella sp. CU968 (assembly GCF_905219685.1). Classification (NCBI taxonomy): domain Bacteria; kingdom Pseudomonadati; phylum Bacteroidota; class Bacteroidia; order Bacteroidales; family Barnesiellaceae; genus Barnesiella; species Barnesiella sp. CU968. The sequence continues at coordinate 4,807 of NZ_CAJMXD010000160.1, read as the reverse complement.
CTTCGCAGAAGTGGATGAGGCTGCGCAGCCTTCGATTATGTTCTGTTTGCCGCTTCGCGCCGCCTGTATCATCTGGTCAACGGTGCGGTCTCCCCTGGTTAGAAACTTATGACAAAAGTAATATGTGATTTGGTAAATTATATCGGTTTTTTGGTAACTCAGGAGCTTTTTATAGTTTCCTCGATTGGGGATTAATTCGTTGTCCATGGAAGTTTCTGTTTAAGTGTTGAAAATTTAAGTTTGACCTTAAGGTTTTAGGGTCTTTAGGGTCTCTAAGGTCTTTAGGGTCTCTAAGGTCTCTAAGGTCTTTAAGGACTTTTGGGACTTTAGGGACTTTAAGGTCTTTAGGGACTTTAAAGACCTTAAAAAAGATTTAGCGGCGGGCGCGGGCGTAGAGGGAGAGGTAGTGGGCGGGAATAGGCCCGGGTATCCGCTCGCGAAGCGCCTGATAATCGGGTTGCCTGCCTTCGGCTGTGAGCTCTTTCGCCGCGTTGTCGAGGATTGTGAAGATTCCTGAGGGGATCACGTCCTCAAGGTTGATCTCTCCGAGTTGTACCATTTCTCCAAGATGACCGGCTATGGTGCCGACTGTGAGACTTCTTGCCGTTGCGATCTCGGAAATGTCTTTGCCGTCGCGGAACATCTGCAGAGTGACACGCTGTGAATATCCTTTGGGCTTTTTCTCTTTTCTTTCTTTATTTTCTTTTGCTTCTTTCGCTTTGCGAGACTTGCGGGTCTTGCCGATTTTTGCAGAACTGACTTCTGTGTCGGCAAGTGCTGCATGCGCCTTGAATCTCATATATGATGCCGGACTGAATTCTTCGTGAGATATTCCTTTGAGAATGGTTTTCTTCATGTTCATCTCGTACCATAGAAGGTCTGCTGCCGACAAGAGCCGTTGCTCGTACGCCGAGTTGTCGAGTTCCATCGGAGTCTCGTTCAGAAGGGTGCAGACCGGTGCCAGTTCTTGCAGAAAATATTGGCAGCCGTTGCTGATCTTGTCGAGAAACGCCTGATTTGCAGTCGCACTCTCTGAGTCTATGCGGCTTGATGCGTAAAGTGTGATGAATTTGTTGCCTACGGTTTCGATTTTGTTGAAAAATGTGTGTTCCGCATTCCTGTATGCTTCAAATAAATCCGGATGTATGGGGGCTACGTATTCCTTGACAACGCGGATAAAGTCGCGGAGTTTTATGCCTAAGGAGGCGAAATCGAACAGCTCCGCAAGGAGCGAGCGGAAATATTCGTCGCGAAGTGAGGCAAGGCGTTCCTCATCCGGAGATGACTGTCTGGATTGTTCTATGAATGAGTTGACGTCTCTGTCAATTATCACGGCGTTTGGAGAAAGCGGTGTCTCGAGTCTCATCCCTGCGAGAGAGCGGCATCTGCTCAGTGCAACGTACAGTTGTCCGGGTGCAAACGATTGTCCGGCGTCTATCACAGCCTTGTCGAAAGTGAGTCCCTGGCTCTTGTGTATCGTTATCGCCCAGGCAAGACGCAATGGAATCTGCGCGAACACGCCGTCGGTGTATTGCCTGATTTCTTTCGTTTCCTCATCTACACGGTAGCTTGTGTTTTCCCATTCGCTGAAAGTTGCCTCTATTGCATCGTATTCGTCATCGTCCGGAACCACGTATACCGTGTCTTCTGTCATGCCTGTGACAGTTCCTATGAGTCCGTTATAGTATCTTCTGTCTGCGCCTGTGTCATTCTTGATAAACATTACCCGCGCACCGATCTTAAGCGTGAGATATTTGTCGGCAGGATAGGATGATTCCGGGAATTTGCCCTTTATCCGGGCTTCGAACACTTTCGCATCGCCTGGAAGTATCGCGAGGTGACGGGCATTGGTGTCATCGGCTATACGGTTGTGGGTAGTCAGCCGTATAGTGCGTATTTCTTCCTCTTGGTCGGCTGGACGGCACATCCGGTTGAGGCTGCAGAGCACCTCCCTGCCGGCGTTGCCGTCGCGTACGGCATTCAGCAGAGAAATGAACTCAGGATCCTGCTGGCGGTAGATTGTCTTCAACTCTACGGTAAGGAATCCGGCTTCGCGGAGGCTGTGGCTTTCGAAGAAATATGGAGATGAATAGAAACCACGCAGCATTTCCCATTCATCGGGTCTGACGACAGGCGCAAGCTGGCGCAGATCTCCGATAAGAAGCAATTGGATCCCTCCGAAAGGACGGTCTATGCCCCGCATTCTGCGAAGCAGACGGTCTACGCCGTCGAGTGTGTCCGGGCGAACCATGGAGATCTCGTCTATGACTATAAGATCAAGGCTGGAGATAAGCCGCCTTTTCTCTTTGCTCATGCGATAGAATCTTTTTTCCTCGCCCAGGAAACCGCGTCCCGGCACAAAAGGCGAGAACGGCAGCTGAAAGAATGAATGGAGAGTCATGCCCCCGGCATTGATTGCCGCCACGCCGGTCGGAGCGAGCACCACCATGCGTTTACGGGATGCATCACGTAAACGCTTCAGGAAAGTTGTCTTACCTGTACCTGCCTTGCCGGTCAGGAAAAGGTTGGCACCTGTTTCTTCGACAATACGTCTGGCAAGGTCAAGCTCACGGTTTATCTGCATCGCAGCTTCCGGTTCGGATGCTATGTCGAAACCGAAATCATCGTCATCTATATGCTTCATAGAGCTAAGTTACAAAAAAATATACATAAAATTGCGGATTGCTTGGAGTTTTTGGGAATTATAAATAATTTTGCGGGAGATATTGAGATATGGGGTGGGGATGTATAGGGTGTGATGGGGCTGTATGGGTGGGCTGAAAACTGAAAACCGAAAACTGAAAACAACATATTCCAATGCAAGTATTAAAAGAAACCGATTTCGAGTTTAAAGGTCAGAAAAGTGTATATCACGGCAAGGTTCGTGATGTCTACAACATCGAGGACAAGTACATGGTAATGGTGGCAACAGACCGTATCTCCGCCTTCGATGTGGTTCTTCCAGAGGGAATTCCCTACAAAGGTCAGGTGCTCAATCAGATTGCGGAGTTTTTCCTCGACTCCACGAAGGATATAGTTCCCAACTGGAAACTTGCCTGCCCGGATCCGATGGTGACAGTCGGTCTATGTTGCGAGCCTCTCAAGATAGAGATGATTGTGCGCGGTTATATAGCCGGTTCCGCATGGCGCGACTACAAGGACGGCGCCCGTGAGATCTGCGGTGTGAGACTTCCTGACGGACTTAAAGAGAATCAGAAGCTTCCTGAGCCTATTCTGACTCCCACAACCAAGGCAGACGCCGGTCATGACGAGAATATCTCGAGAGAGGAGATCATAGCCAGGGGTATTGTTCCCGCAGAGATCTATGAGCAGGTAGAGAAATACGCACTGGCTTTGTTTCGCAGAGGCACAGAGATTGCCGCCCGTCATGGCTTGATACTTGTCGATACCAAATATGAGTTTGGTCTCAAAGACGGCAAGGTGATACTTATTGATGAGATCCACACTCCCGATTCATCCCGTTATTTCTATGCGGAGGGCTACGAAGAGCGTCTCGAGAAAGGGGAGGAGCAGCGGCAGCTTTCCAAAGAGTTTGTGCGCCAGTGGCTGATTTCAAACGGTTTCATGGGTAAAGCGGGACAGCGGGTGCCGGAGATGACTCCCGAGTATTGCGAAGAGGTCAGCAAACGCTATATAGAGCTTTACGAGCATATAACCGGCAAAAAATTCGAGCCGGTAACATCTGGAGGCTCGCTTTCGGACCGCATATATAACAATGTCAGCGATTCTCTGTCACACATGGCGTAAGTTATGGTAAAGCATATAGTGACATTCAGATTCTCCGGCACGGCAGATGAGCGTAAAGCGGCATGTCGCCGTTTTGCAGATGCTCTGCTTGCGCTGCCTGCCCGGATAGACTGCCTTGAGAGCATGGAGGTGGGAATAAACGAGAATCCCTCTGAGACCTGGGATCTTGCGCTGACAGCGATAGTGCCGACAATGGCTGATGTAGAGGTTTATGCCAAGCATCCCGCACATGTGGCAGCGGCTTCGCTTGTCAAACCTCAGATTGAATCGCGAGCCTGCGTTGACTATACTTTCTGATTGAGATATAATCGGACTACAAAAAATGAGCCGGAATCTGTATCGCACGGATTCCGGCTTTCGTCTGATGTCAGGTTTTGTATTCGTTCTGATCTAAGTCTTCAGGTTTTGGAAGTCAGACTCAGTGCCCCTTTTTCTTAACCAATGATTATTCCTTGTGCAAGGTGTTGGGGTTGAATTCGCGGGTATATGTGAGAGTCATCTCGTCTGGGTTGATTGCTATTCCCCCTTTTTCTTCAATGGCCTTCAGCCATTTGGCGCGAAGGTCGGCAATCATTTTCTGTGCTTTCTTCGGCTGGTCCGCCATCATCTTTTTTATCACCCGGGATTCGAGTGCTATCTTGTAACATGACACCCGGATGAATTTCCAGTTCTGGTCCGTCAGATTGTATTTCTTCTGAAGACCGTTGGCTATGGCGTTGCCTTCGGCATCTGCCTCTTTGTCAAATACACCGCGGTAATATTGCCTCAACTGTTCATCGGAGAGTATGGATGAAAGAGCGTTTTCTCTCATTTTCGAGAGCTGATTACGACCTTTCACAGTCAATACACCTTCGTTTTCCTTTACTATATCCACAAATTTAGCATTTTCTTTCTCGATTGCCTTGGCGAGTTTTATCTGCTGTTCTGCCGACAGTTTGGCGAGACCGCACACTTCAAATACATCGCGTTGGGTTGACGGAGAGAATCTTGCAAGAGCTTCTGTGTCGAGTGTCTGGGCAAAAACAGGGGACGCGATTAG
>NZ_CAJMXD010000159.1:0-6450 GCF_905219685.1 Barnesiella sp. CU968 | reverse complement strand
TTTCTTGCAATTAGGCAAGAATCCATGTCGTTTTTTTATGCCTCTGTCTCAGGAAATCATTACTTGCGAAACTTAAATAAATAATATAATTTATGGCTATTTATAAAGTACGTATCAATAATGATTCAAATACAATCACGTATAAAACCAATTCTACAATCCTCGCAACTGTTGAATACCAGCCTGAAATTGACAAATATATTGTGTCAACTCCAGCAGGATTGATTGAAGCTAACACTCTTGAAGATGCCGATTACGTTGCCAGAATAAGAATTTCAGATTTCCTTGCATCTTTCGGAGTAGTCCCTAATTTTATAGCGGAATGACAATATGCCTCTCCTCTTTCTCGATTAAGTAACATTGTCGGTATAGTAACACGAAATCATTATGGAAAAGTTTGGAGGCACGAAGTATAACTCGATGTGGGATGGGTCAACATGGCTCATGTTGGGGCTTGTGGCGGCTTGCTGTCTTGTGCCTTGTTTCATAGACCATAGCCTATGGTTGGTCACACTGTGTCTGGCGATGTTGGCATTTGTGCTGCTTACTTTTCAGGGCATATACTACCGGATTGACGGGGATAAGCTCATAGTGTATTCGTTCTTCATTCCAACCGCTTACCCGATTGACAAAATCAAGGAAATCAAACCGACCAAGAGTGTGCTATCGGCTCCGGCAACATCGTTGTCTCATCGCTTGGCAATCACTTTCACCGACCGGCAGATTCTCAAAAGCTCCATTCCTCTCATTATATCGCCCGTGCGTCAAGAGGAATTTATCCAACATCTTCTCTCTATCAATCCTGAAATACGCAATAATGTGCGCAATAAATAAATTTGGTCGTATGGGATTTTATGTCTAATATTTGTAAATATCAATCTGTGGAATGTATACTGACATATTAGGCATAGATATCTTTATGGTGATATTTACAAACAAATCATTAGCTACGCCAGATGTAATCAGGAATCTCGGCATGAGGTTTCGCGACTACAGGTTGCGGTTGCGCATGACCCGTAAAGAGGTTTCCGAAGCGGCATCTATCGGCATGACCACACTTTATAGATTTGAGTCCGGGAATATGACTGACATTTCGTTCAGTACTCTGCTGAGACTATTGAAGGCAATAGGTCTTGGGGAGAACTGGGATATACTGCTGCCAGAATTGCCCGAATCACCTTATATGTATAACGACAATGAGAAAAAGGCGCAACGTGTTCGCCATTCCTCGAAAAAATAATTACTGGCATGAAATATTTGAAAGTCAATCTATGGGGGCAGGAAATCGGACGGCTCGTGTGGGATTCAGCCACGAGACGTACATATTTTACATACAACCGTGAGCTGAAAAACAGTATTCCTGACATTGCTCCGCTACTTTATCCTGCGAAAAATAGAAATATTCTTTTGCCTATATATGGGGATGACCGGCCTGTTTACCAGGGTCTCCCTCCGTTTATTGTTGATTCGTTACCCGATTCTTGGGGCAACACCTTATTTGACAAGTGGGTGAAGGACAATAAAATACCACGCAATAAAGTTACGCCACTGTATAAACTGATGTTCATTGGCACGCGAGGGATGGGGGCTTTGGAATATGAGCCTTATGCTGCCGATCTTACACATACCCGCACAATCGACATCAAATCGCTGTACGATATTTCTCTGAAAATTCTCGAAGACCGAGAAAACACAGTTCTGAATGCTGACGAGGAACTGACATTGCAGGCATTGCTTGTTGTGGGAACATCAGCCGGTGGTCGCCAGATGAAGGCAATTATCGCCATTAATGATAAAACTGGTGAAATTCGGTCGGGTCAAACAGATGGGCTCGAATGTTTTGAATATTATATCTTGAAGTTTGGTGACAAATCCATGCCTATGGCTGAAATTGAAACTGCATATTACAACATGGCAGTTGAAGCCGGAATCGAAATGGAGGAGTGTAGATTATTGCCGATAGATGGTATCAACCATTTTCTGACCAAACGTTTCGACAGGAAGAACGGCAAGAAGATTCATGTTCAGACTTTGGCAGCCATAAACCCCGAGGCACGAAGCTATGAAGACCTCATTGCGACCTGTCGTGAACTATCAATCTCCGAATCTGAGATTGAGCAGATCTTCACGCGGATGGTTTTTAATGTCATGGCCAACAATACTGATGACCATAACAAAAACTTCTCATTCCTACTTGAAGAGGATGGGAAATGGCGGATGTCACCGTCATACGATACGACATTCATATTCAACACAAAAGGTACAGGTCCTAATATCGAGCGTAGATTGAGCATTGGAGGAGAAATAAGTGATATTTCCAAGACTGACCTACTCGATTTTGCAAAACAGTATGATATAAAGAATGCCAACGCAATCATAAACCGCGTAGCCGAGACAATTTCAAAATTCGGCGAATACGCTGAACGATGCCATATCTCTCAACCATGGCGTGGTATAATACAAAAGACACTGAAAGACAATCTTATTGCGTTTGGTTATATCTCCAAAGACGATGATATCGGAAAATCCTTGTGCGATATGCACGGAAGAACTATCACTGTCCGATTGGCTGAAATCCTGTTCCCTCCGGAATAGATAGAGGCTACAATTCACACGAATCGCGACAAAAACAAGGAATCTAAGCAAGAAATCACGCCATATTATCGCGATTATTCAAGGATTTTTACTAATTTTGTCGTGATAAGGCTACAGCACATGACTATTGAAATAGAAATATTGCAATATTTGCACTACAATCCTCTTACCAAAAGGTCGGATATCCTGCCTTCTCTATCAAAACAGGTTAGCGATAGAACTCTTATGCGTATGATTGCCGATGGTGTCGCTAAAGGGCACATAGAGGTTGTAGGTCGTGGACCGGCTACTCGTTATAGACTTACTCCGCAGGCTCATGTGACTATGGAGTTGAATCTTGACACATACTTTGATAAGGATGTCGACGAGCGTCAGGTGCTGGAATCGTTCAATTTTGAGCTCATAAATGAAATACTTCCAAAAGTGGATTTATTTACCGATGAGGAACTGCAACGTCTTGATGATACACGGCAACTCTTCCGTCAGCACCTTTCGGAGATGTCTGAGTTGGAATATCGCAAAGAGATGGAACGTCTCGGAATCGATTTGTCATGGAAATCTTCGCAGATAGAGGGCAACACTTATTCTTTACTTGAAACAGAAAGGCTGCTGAAAGAGAAACAGACGGCAAGCGGTAAGACAAAAGAGGAGGCCGTGATGCTCCTCAATCATAAGGATGCTCTTGATTTTATTCTTGATGTGCCGGACTATCTTAAAGATTTGACAGTCGCCCGTATCGAGGAGATTCAAGCGATACTTACAAAAGAATTAGGCGTTGAGAGGAGCATCCGTCACCGTCGTGTCGGTATAACCGGAACAAACTACACTCCGCTTGACAATGAGTTTCAGATCCGTGAAGCTCTTGAAGATACAGTGCGACTAATCAACGGCAAGAGCAATATCTTCGAGAAAGCCCTGCTCGCACTCGTTTTACTCAGCTATATACAGGCGTTCACCGACGGCAACAAACGCACAGCCCGAATAGTGAGCAACGGTATTCTCATCGCCAACGGCTATTGCCCGATTTCATTCCGCACGGTGGATTCAATCGACTACAAAAAGGCAATGCTGATGTTCTACGAGCAGAACAATATCGCAGCCTTCAAACGCATCTTCATCGACCAATTCCTCTTCGCCGTCAAGACTTACTTTTAGAAAATTTATATGGAACGGTAATCAATCTCTCTTTCAAATTTGTTTCAACTATAACCACATTTCAAGATTATCATGGCAAAGAAAAAATCCAAGAATAACAGCAAGGGACAAAAGCAGCCCGCACTTTCTCCATATCGGTTCATGCGTGAAAAAGCGCGAACCCTGCCAGTTGGCAAATGTTATATCGCTCCTCCTGATTGGCAGGAATCCGGAATGGCACATATCGTAGTCACACGAGTGCGTCCGAGCGGCAATCTGGTTATGGCTTCTTTCCTCGTTGATACATTCTGTCTGGGTGTGAAGGATGCCAATTATCACGAAAACATGACTCCATCTGATTTTGAAGAGTACCTGAACAACTATAGGAAAGGTATGGGACTTGAAGAAATCAGTTACAACGAAGCCCACAATATCATCTACGGAGCAATCGCCTTCGCAGAGGATGGTGGCATAAAGCCTAATAAAGAGTTTGATCCTGCCGGATATATTCTCGAAGAAGATACCGAGGACATTCCGCTAATAGAATATGATTTCGGTAAAAACGGAAAACATTTCCTTATTGTCCATCCAGACAAAAAAGAAATGCCATTTTACCATATCCTTAAGAAGAATCTTGGCGATGATTTTGAGTTTGTCATACCATACGGCGATGAAGACGATGAAGATGACTTTGAGGATGACTTTGAAGATGATGAATACACTCCGTTATCCAGAATAGACTCAGATACCATAAAAAAGGCTCTGGACGGTATGCTAAAAATGAAACAGGAATCAGACCGTCATCCCGATGAGGAATACACCTATCAATACCCCGACTATCCTCAGACGCTTTCCGTCAAGAATCAGTTTATAGCGGATGAGCTGCTTTCGCCTGATAATTACAGCTGTCTGCCCCGTGAGATCATCGACCGCATACTTGCTCTGCCGAAGGACGAAGCGGCACAAGACATCAGCAACGTCATACTCTATTCCATTGGCAAAACATATAAGGGCATCAATGATGATACAATCGAGAGTTGGAACAACAGTGCTATTATGCACTCGCTCATACTTCTCGCCCAACTTCAAAGCGACAAAGGTCTTGATGCAGTTCTTGAGATTATGCGACAGACCGATGAGTTTGCCGACTATCATCTTGGCGACCTGACTCCGGAACTACTACACCCTGCTCTTTATGCGTGTGGCAAGGATAATATCACCGCAATAGAAGCGTATCTGAATCAAGCCGGACTGGACTCATATCTCCGCTCACAGGCACCCGATGCTTTAGCAATGATAATCTTCAATCAGCCGGAAAGACGTGGTGAAATTATCGAAGTGTTCCGACGACTTCTGAACAAGATGGTTTCAAATCTTCCTGTTCAGAGAGCTTGTGACGGCACATTCGCCGGTTTTGTGATGAGCAATCTGATGGACATAGACGCGAAGGAACTCATCCCCGAAATCAAAGCCACATTCGCAACAGATTGTGTGAATAAGACCATAGCCGGAGGCTGCAAAGAAGTCATCAGGGATATTGAGCGTGGTCGAGGTGCAATAAGCGAATACAAATATCAGATTCCTGACATATATGAGCAATATGAGAGTCTCAAAAAATTCATAACGAAACCTGAATAGTCCCGTTTTGTACGCTCATCTGTATATCAGTAAATTAACCGCTTCTGCATCGGCAAATGACCGACAGTTAAAGACAGGTGACTATAAGTTGAAATAATAGTCAAGGCGTTCAGTTTGAGCGCCTTTTCTTTTGCCCGAATATTGCCAGAGTAATCGGTAGAACCCGTCTATAGAGGCCACTTTGCCGGTAAGTGAAGAGGCTCTGAGATATTGTGGTGAGCGTGGTGAAGGGCTTATCTTCAAAGGCTTCCGCCGCTCAATGGCACAACAGCCATTCAAGAAATGGGTCAAGGCAGCAGGCATTGAGAGAAAGCTCTCGTTCCACTGTCTTCGCCATTCGTTTGCTACGCTCCTTATCTCGCTGGGTATCGATGTATCTGTAGTATCAAAGATGTTTACCCATCGTAGCGTAAAAACCACTATGATCTACGCCGATGTCGTAAGCGAGAAGAAACGCGAGACATCCAACGCCATTACTATGAAATAATAACGCGAGTTCGGGATAAGAACTTTATGATTTTCAACCAAGCAAAAGACATAGAGTATTGGGCGGCCTTTCAAGGTCGCCTGATTTATTTGTACAGTTTGGTGTTGTTAATCCCAGAGGACAAGCTGCCCGTTTGACTCGGGTACCTCAAAGTCGAAGTTCACTTCCGGCTTTGTGGCGAAGAAACAATACGCCCCCATTGCCGCAAGCAGGTTCATGAGGAAGTTGTGTACACTACGATGGCGGGAGTGGACGAGCTGCGCCACATTCTTCAGCATGTCGTTTATGGATTCGATGATGCTCCTTTTACGAAGCATCATCCTGTCATAGAACGGCATGAGACGCTGTTTCATGTTCGAGCGAAGACCTGTCACAATATGTATGCCATCATCCCAAAGATGCCCGAAAAGAGACTGCGATATATATCCCTTGTCAGCGTATAGTTTTCCAAACACCCTGTCAGTCAGTGTGTCGATGACTGCCTCATTGCGGTCGTCCACATTGGCACGTGTCAATACGAAGTTGATCAGTTCCCCTTTTTCGTTACATAGCAGATGCAGCTTGAAGCCTACATACCATCCCATCGTACNCTTACC
>NZ_CAJMXD010000158.1:0-6465 GCF_905219685.1 Barnesiella sp. CU968 | reverse complement strand
ATACAAAAAGTAAGCCCAACTTCTGCCGTTCAGGAAGTTGGACTCGCCTTTTTATGGTTTAGCGGACAGTAATAATTTGGAATTGACATTGAATGTGACCGTTCAAACGGCAATGTCTATTATATAGCGAACGCTGACAGTCTTGGCTCTGTAATGAACTGGATGGTATCGTCGCTTGCGGTCAACAATATGATAACGGAAAGCCGCTCGATTCAAAATCGAATACTGCTCGAACCTGTTCCATTTGCCGGAGATACATTGCAGACCATAATCGAGGCGATGAAAGAAAACCGACAGATAGAACTCACATATCAGGGATATGGTAAGTCTGAACGGAATTATCTAATCGAGCCTTACTGCATACGTCTTTACAAACAACGATGGTATCTTCTTGGGCATTTTGATGATAAATTCAGATTGTTCTCATTTGACCGAATCGTCAAGGTGAGCGCATCAGAACTAAAATTCAAAATGCCTAAAGATTTTGACTGTGAGGCATATTTCGATGAGTATTTCGGAATGATGACCGACTCACGCGTAAAACCCGAGAGAGTCATTCTCCGGGCGCATGGTCAGGAACGCTATTATCTGCGAGACCTCCCGTTACATCATACACAGCATGAAATCGGTTCAACGGAAAATACTGTTGACTTTGAGCTATATCTCCGTCCAACCACTGATTTTCTTGCTGCGATATTCTCACGTGCCGGATGGGTCGAGATAATATCCCCACAACATCTGAAAGACGAATTACTCGGATGGGGTCGAGCGATGCTTACGCGACTTGACAATGATAGTTCAACCCTCCCTCAGTGGGACTCCTGAAATTATCAGTCACCGCAACTGTCAAGTCCGAGCTGTATTGTTTCGTCATCTTCATTGGTGGTAGAGCACTCCGAACGAGGCGGGATGCGTTTGATAATCTTTGCGGGATTTCCTGCCACGATAGTATCAGCCGGCACGTCCTTAGTCACAACACTGGCAGCCCCTACTACGGCATTATCGCCGATTGTCACACCGGGAAGGATTGTGGCTCCGGCTCCAATCCATGCGTTCTTGCCGATGTGAACAGGTTTGCAGGTTATCACCTGTCGTTCATAAAGGTCATGATTGTTGGATATGAGCTGCACGTTGGCGGCTATTTGCGCACCGTCGTCGATTGTTATGCCTCCGGCTGACATCATCAGACATCCGGGCATTACCACTACGTTTCTGCCAATCTTGACCATGTGGGGTCTGACGGCTGTAAGTGGTGACATGACTCTGCTGCCTTCTCCCATCGAGGGGAAAATACGGTGCATCAATTCATCATATTCGGTTGTCCCCGGCATGGTGTGATTGAACCTGAATATGAGCTGCGCATGTTCGGCGGCAAGGGCCAATTCTTCGGGTGTCTGTTTTGTTACGTCTATTCTGATTTCTTCCATTACTTCCTTAGTCTGTTGATGATTGCAATCACGAAGTGAGCAAATATGCCATAAACCAGTGTTGTCAGCAGTGCCAGCCCTTCATTGATTATGATGATGTGTGACAAAGGCATAGACCATTCCGGTCGTGCCTGCTGAAAAGCTGCGATAATGGCGCATACCGAGAGAACGATGAAAACAACTATCATCGACAGCGGTGCGAATCCCAATTTATATCTGCCTATCTGTATCATCTGAATATTTTGACCCGGCAAAAGAAGTTTCCTTTTTCCCTGCTTTCAATCACACATATAAATGCTCGCAAACGGCAAAACAGCCGATGAAGCAAACAGAGTCTCCAATGGTTAGTATCTGTTTAACCGTTCACAATCCATTCCTCTGCCGGAGATTCCCTTTCCGCATAACAGCCGCAAGGCATATCTTTTAGCAGACCGACCGAATGGTCAAGCTCATAAATATATCTCAGAGAGACGATTCTTGCTTCATCTTCCGAATGCTCTCCGCCACAAAGAAATTGCCACATGCCGTCATCCTCGTCATGCGAAACGTAAAGCACTGGTGCGCCATCGTCTGTCACATGGCAACATGTGATTACCGCCGTGTCGGGAGCATCTGTGAAGGGTGTCAGTTTATTTTCTTCCATAAGTTTTCAGTTATTTCATTTTATCTCTATCTGTGCCTTGCGAAGCACGATGTATTCCGACGGATTGCGGCTGTCAAGCCGGGCGATGGAATCGTTCTGGATATAGACCGTAGCGACATTCGGGAGAATCCTGCGGAGTGCGTCCTCGACTGCCATGTCGTCACATGCCATTTCTGTCATAGCTCCGTCGCCAAGGATGATTGAATCCACTTTGACGGCATATGTACCGGATATTGAGTTGCAGTTTGTCCGAATAAAATATGTGCTGTCTTCAAAAACAATATACTGATGTATACTTGAAAGCCTTTCATCCGGACGCACACGCACATATTCGGAGTCACTGAATACGATGCTATCCAGATACCACTGACCGCGCACGTCCACATTCGCTACGGTCTCTTTTTGCTGATTGTCGGCAGTCTCTTTATTTTCCTTGTTGCCTCCGCATGAGGCGGTGAGTATTGTCAGTGCCGTGGCTACCGACAGAATTGTTTTTTTTGTCATTGATTTATTTTTTCGTTTATTGCATTGACCATTTCAGGAGCATCCTTGCAGCCGAGCATATATTTCTTGCCGTTTTTAAGCGTGACGAGGAAGCAGTCGGAGGCTTTGCCGTAATAGGCGAAATACTTGCCGAGGTTTTTCTCCGAGAACCAGCCATACCATCCGAACCATCCGCCACTGCCGCAAATTCGTTTTGCGCCCACAGTAGGAACGCACAGCTTGACATTCGCAATCTCTGTCAATGGAATTGATTTGATTTTCAAGGATCTGTTGATGTTCAGGCTTTCATTGTCCAGAGAAATGGATAATGGCATATAGCATAAAGCTGACAGGAACAAGACCGCGATAGCAACTCCCCATAACCATACTGCAATATCATTATCAGCTATTTTTAAGCAGCAAATGAATATGCCGCAAATAAAAGCGGTTGTCAGCAATGTTATAATCCAGCAATAAGAGCTGAGTTCCACCCGTTGTTTGATTGTCGTTTGTTTCATATTCAGTCAATTTTTCTTCCAAAATAGTAAGTATTCCAAGTATCTTTAGCATAGCCGCCACGGAGTAACTTGAAACTGTCAGGGGAAGCCCCTTCAATCTTAACTGCGTCGAAATACACGTTCCATGTATCCTTGGCGTAGCCGTCACGAAGCACCTTGAAACTCTCAGGTGATGCACCGTTGATTTTCTTGCCGTCGAAATATACATTCCATGTGTCCTTGGCATAGCCAAAGCCCAATACCTTGAATGAGTTGCTTGAAGCCCCGTCCACTTTTGCACCACAATAATAGACNCTCCATGTATCCTTGGCATAACCATCGCGCAGTATCAAGAAACTCGAAGCCGAAGCGCCCTTGATTTCCCTGCCGTCAAAAAAGACCTTATTTTCGCTANCGAAGTATGGCGAACGATGATGTCGGTCTCGATGCTCATAACCTGATCTGTCTTCATGATGGCTGTCGCACCGTTGCTGAGCTGATGCGACTGAAGCCGACAGACTTACGACCATAGCTAATATAAAAAGTATCTTTCTCATTGCAGTTTTCTTTTTTAGACTATTCAGACAAGCGAAAGTTAATTCTCCTGCTCTGACACAACCGGCAGACCAACTTCTTTCCACTCGATGATACCACCTTTGAGGTTAACCACATTGTAACCAAGGCTGGTCAGCATCTCGGCTGCATCCAGTGAGCGGCGACCGCTACGGCAGTAGACAAGCACGGTAGAGTCTTTTGACAGCTCTCTCTGGGCAAGCTCCTTGAAATCATCGGACTGCACATTGATGTTCGACGCTCCGTCGATATGTCCTTCGGTGTATTCCTGCGGAGTGCGGACATCAACCAGTTGAACCGAATCAGATTTGATTTCTTTTTCAAATTCCAGTGCAGAGACAGAGACAATATTGTCATTGTGAGTACAACTGGAAGCTTGCATAGCACATGTAGTCATAACTATGAGGTATAAAGCGAATTTGATTATTTTAAGCATATTATTTTCACAATTTGGATTTATATTGACGATACAGAATGTGTTGAGTATTTCCCGGTCGGTCTGGAAACATTCTTGACGGAGCTTCGTCAAGGGCGATCCAGTTGGCACCATCAACTTCCGACGACAGAGTGAAGTCGGACTTGCTGACATAGCCGATAAAGGCGTGCATCAGTTGCTCTCGCTTGTCAAACCAATGAGTACCGGCAGATTCCAGACGCTTTATGTCAAGACCAAGTTCCTCCTTTACTTCTCTGACTGCGGCTTGCTCCGCAGTCTCACCGGGAGTGATAAATCCTGCTACGAAAGTTTCGTGTTCGTCAGAGATATATGATTGATGTAGCATGGCAATCTCGTGAAATTCATTCACGACCATGACAATGACACAGCTTGCAAACGAGTCGAACCAATATCGCTGGCAATATGTGCAATACGGAACCGCTCCATCATCGCCTGCCAGTTTGCCTATTAGTTACTTGCCACATTCAGGGCAGTATTTATAGTGCATGATTATCTGATTTGAAATTCAACGTATGCCGTATCACTCTTCTGGATCGGATATGGCGGATAACAGAATGTTTTGACAAGGCGGTAAGTGGCAGACTTATCACTCAGATCATAAAGCCATGGCTTTACTGTCATTCTAAATGAGCCGTCGGGTTTCAATGAATATCCTATATCATTGAAGCATACCTCAGTTCCCTTTGCCAAGAGGTCAAGATACTTTTTTGAGTACGGTGCCTGAATCCAGCTTCCTTCATCAGATTTGGTGTCTATTCGATACCATTCTCCGGTAGTCAAATCTGCGTCACGACTGTTTGCAAATTCCACAACGAGAGAATCCACAGGAGTTTTGACCAGGTTGGGGCCGACAATTCTCATTGTCATGCCCTCGGCAGTGGCATAGCTCTTCTGAGGCATCACATACGGAGGATCAATTTTTTTACAGTCAAGAGAATTGTATATTTCAAGTATGAGCTGTTTGTCGGAGCTGTGGATTGAGAAACTGCCACTTTCTATACGGCAGTTTACGGAGGGGACCATTATTACAGAATCCTTGTAAACAAACCCGATACGTTTGCCGATCCTTTGTTCTGTTGCATCGGCCCAGACGGGAATCTTATCCTGTTTCAAAACGCCTTGGATAAAGGCAATGTCAGGATCTGTCACTGTATCAAGAGATACTCTTTCAAAATCATTTGTCTTTACAATTGCTTCCCCTTCAATATTGTCGGAATCATCCACGGGATACCAACCGTTATCCCTATGTGCCGTCGAACAGGCGAAGAATATCAATGATGTGATTGCGAATGCAATCATTTTCTTAACTTTTCTCATATTCCATTATTGTTTAACCGCTCCTTTAGCTTGGTGTTGTGCTTTGAGACGGCGTTTTGTTTTATGGCGTATGCGAGGGCTTTGGTTGTGCCGACGAGTACGCAGATTTTCTTGGCACGGGAAGTGATATGCTCAACGACACACCGGAGTTTAATCATTATATTTTATGGGCGGTGATAATGGTATTGCTATTTGCGTTGACTGTTATGCGCACATGCCCTGCGGTAACATACCAGTTCTTTCCCTTACGCTCAAATGTGGCAAAATCTTCAAGGATGAAACATCTGCAAAAATCTACAACATCCTGAGATTCCGGCAAGTTGAGATTTCTCCTGATACGTTCAACACCTAACGGAGTTGTATGCAAGTCTGTTATACTGAACGGATATTCTGCTGTCGGACACATAATCAATCCCAGTCGTTAAGGTTGGCGATGAAGTCGTCAACTGATGATTCATCGAAAAGTTCGGGAAGGTTTCCTGTATTGACATGGTAGTCGTAATCGACCATCATATCATCAACGGCGTTTTCTCCATATTCATTATCTTCGTAGTCCATCAATCGTTTGTTTTTTGGATTTCGTCAATCCGTTTTGAGAACCGTTTGTAAATGAAGTAGAATCCGGCAAACATAAATACGCCGAGGACAAACTTTGAGGTGTTTGTCAACATATCATGTTCACGCAGATACTGATTACACATGGCAATAATTGCACCATAAAATCCAGCCATCAACAATAGGAGGAGTATTGCTGAAATGGCTTTTTTCGCAGTTTGGTTGAATCTCATTTACTTGGCAACTTCCTCTTTGAAGCAGTTTGCCGGTTTGAAAGCCGGAATATTGTGAGCCGGGATAACGAGTGTGGTGTTCTTGCTGATGTTGCGGGCAGTCTTCTCGGCTCTCTGCTTCACCACAAATGAGCCGAAACCACGGAGATACACGTTTTCGCCGTGTGCGAGGCTGTCCTTCACAACTGTCATAAACTGTTCGATAACGGTAACAACCGCGGCCTTGTCGATGCCGGTTGTCTTTGCGATTTCACTCGCTATTTCTGCTTTAGTCATTTGC
>NZ_CAJMXD010000157.1:0-6588 GCF_905219685.1 Barnesiella sp. CU968 | reverse complement strand
GACTGGTGCAATTATTTCAATGGTCTGCGCAGGGAGGCACGTGCCGGAGAAATCTCCGGAATATGGCGCATGTTATAGATTTTTGAATTCCACGGAGAGTAGGATTTCTTCATTCTCTTGATTGTTAGGATCGTGTCCTCTATGTCGTGACCTTGTCCGAAGTGTTCGGCAAGAGCCATGCCGATAGCCGCGATAACCTCACCTGAATCCAGTTCCTCATGATGATCCTCTGATGTTTCAGGTGTCACGCCATGCGCCTTGCGTTTCTTGCTGCTCATCACAGCAGTAGAAATCTTTCCGAAGCAAAGGAAAAGAATGCTGAGAATGACAAGCGCGGAAAGCACGATGCACATTGCGATAATTGTTATCGCTCCGCCGCTGCTGTCGTTTTCCGCCGCGTTGCGTGCTTTTTCAGCCTGTATTGCCTTGCGCGTAGCCTCGCTCATCTGCACGGTGTTCACCTCTTTGGAGTCGACCCAGTCGCCCTCTGCCTCAGTTTGTTCACCTTGAGTGGAGACTTCTGTATATTCTTGCTGCGGATTAGCGGAAACTGCCGCGGCGACAGGAGTCGCCGCGAGCATAAGACCGCAAAATGCCGCACTCAAAATATATTTCTTTAACATTTTGGTGCTGTTTTATTATAAAGGAATATTGCCGTGTTTCTTGGCAGGATTAGTCTGTTTCTTTGTGGCGAGCATGTTGAGAGCCTTGATCACGCGGAAACGGGTGTTGCGCGGTTCGATGACATCATCGATATAACCGTATTTCGCCGCATTGTAGGGATTAGCGAAGAGCTCACGATATTCTTCCTCTTTCTCTTTGATGAATTCTGCCGGATTTTCGTGAGTCTTTGCCTCTTTGGCATAAAGCACGCCTACCGCACCTTCGGCACCCATTACTGCGATTTCAGCAGAGGGCCAAGCGTAGTTCACGTCACCTCTGAGCTGTTTGCAACTCATGACGATATGGCTTCCGCCGTAGCTCTTGCGTAATGTGACAGTTACTTTAGGCACTGTAGCTTCTCCGTATGCATAAAGGAGTTTTGCACCATGGAGAATCACACCGTTGTATTCCTGACCGGTACCGGGGAGGAATCCGGGCACGTCAACGAGTGTCACCAACGGAATATTGAATGCATCGCAGAATCTTACGAAGCGTGCAGCCTTGCGTGAAGCGTTGGAATCAAGCACACCGGCAAGAACTTTCGGCTGGTTTGCCACGATACCGACAGTCTGACCGTTGAAACGAGCGAAACCGATGATGATGTTCTTGGCATAATCCCTCTGGATCTCAAGGAATTCACCGTTGTCAACAATGGCACCGATCACGTCATACATGTCGTAGCTGCGTTTTGCGCTGTCGGGTATGATTTCGTTGAGTTTGTCTTCCAGACGGTCGATCGGGTCAGTGCAAGCCACAAGGGGAGTTTCCTCAAGGTTATTCTGGGGAATGTAGCTCAGAAGCTTGCGCACAATTGCAATCGCCTCTTCCTCTGATTCCGCTGCGAAGTGAGTCACGCCGCTCTTGGTAGAGTGAACCGATGCGCCTCCGAGGTCTTCCTGAGAAACGTCTTCTCCTGTTACAGTCTTGACAACCGTAGGACCGGTGAGGAACATGTATGACAGCCCCTTTGTCATGATAGTGAAGTCTGTGAGGGCAGGGCTGTATACCGCACCGCCGGCGCAAGGACCGAGGATAGCGGATATCTGGGGAATGACACCTGAAGCAAGGATATTGCGCTGGAATATCTCAGAGTAGCCGGCAAGGGCGTTGATACCTTCCTGAATACGGGCGCCGCCTGAGTCGTTAAGACCGATGACGGGAGCACCCATCTTCATTGCCATATCCATCACCTTACAGATTTTCTGTGCCATCGTTTCTGAAAGAGAACCGCCGAGCACGGTGAAGTCCTGTGCGAAAACATATATCAGGCGACCTTCCACTGTTCCGAAACCTGTGACGACACCGTCACCGAGCGGGTGTTTCTTGTCCATTCCGAAGTTTGTAGAACGATGCGTCACAAACATATCGAGTTCTTCAAAACTTCCCTCGTCAAGAAGCATGGCGATGCGCTCGCGGGCAGTGTATTTGCCGCGCTGATGCTGTTTTTCGATAGCTTTTTCGCCGCCGCCAAGACGAGCTTCAGCTCTTTTTGCTATAAGCTGGCTGATTTTTTCTTCCTGTTTGCTCATTATATATAGCGTTTGAAATTATTGTATTAAAGGCAAGACCCATTCCGTTGCGTCTTAAGTTGTAAGAAAAACGGAATGAGTCTTTTGTTAAGTCATTATTTATTGGGGTCTTCGCAAAGCTCAGTAAGCACAGCCTCAGTCGATTTCGGATGAAGGAATGCTATCTGAAGACCATCGGCGCCTTTGCGGGGAGCTTTGTCGATAAGCTTGATGCCCTTCTCCTCAGCCTCTGCGAGAGCCTCTGCAACGCCATCTTCAACTGCGAATGCCATATGGTGCATACCACCGCGACCGCCGTTCTTTTCGATGAATTTTGCAATCGTGCTTTCAGGGGTAGTAGCCTCAAGAAGCTCGATCTTTGTGTCTCCAACTTTAAAGAATGCTGTTGTCACTTTCTGATCTTCAACAACTTCCTGCTTGTAGCATTTGAGACCCAACACGCTTTCATAATACTTGATAGCCTCCTCCAGATTTGGAACGGCTATTCCGATGTGTTCAATGTGTGAAATTTTCATTGAAGTTTAGTATTTAGGTTAGTTTGATTGCTTTTTAATATTTGGTGCAAATATAGCAATTTTTTTTCGTGTAAATGATAAATTTTTTGTAATTTTGCAAAAACATAATTCGATTACATGGAACTAACACCGCAACTGATCGCCTCTTTGATAGACGGCAAGGTTGAAGGCGACGGGAATGTAAGGCTAACAGGCTTTGCCAAAATAGAGGAAGCTGCACCCGGTTACGTCACATTTATAGCAAATCCTAAATATTCACATTATATTTATGAGACTGAAGCCTCTGCGGTTCTGGTCTCTGATGATTTTGTAACAGAGCGTCCGGTTTCGCCGGTTTTGATCCGCGTGAAAGATCCATATGTGGCATTGGCGGATCTGATGAATGCGATGGAGAGTACGCGTCCCAAACCACAAGGGATCGAACAACCTTGTTTCATCGCAGAAGGAGTCGTTGTGCCCGATGATGCTTATATAGGAGCTTTTGCATATATAGGCAAGGGTGTGCATCTTGGCAAAGGGGTCAAGGTCTATCCTCAGTCATATATAGGCGAGAATGTGACAATAGGTGACGGAAGTGTGATTCGTGCCGGGGTGCGTATCTATCAGGATTGTGTGATAGGCAAAGGGTGTATCATACATTCGGGAGCAGTCATAGGAGCCGATGGTTTCGGATTCGCACCGCGCCCCGACGGCACATATGAAAAGATACCCCAGATCGGCAATGTTGTCATTGACGATGATGTGGAGATTGGCGCAAATACCACTGTGGACCGTGCAACATTCGGATCCACCAGAATTGGCAAGGGGACAAAACTTGACAATCTTATTCAGGTCGCCCACAATGTGGAGATCGGTACCGGTAATGTATTTGCCGCGCAAGTCGGTGTGGCAGGGTCAACCAAAATAGGCGACTTCAATCAGGTTGGCGGGCAGGTCGGTTTCGCCGGTCATATACATGTCGGGAATATGAATCAGTTCGGTGCCCAGTCCGGTATCCCGAACAATGTAGGTGACGGAAACAGACTGATAGGCTATCCTGCAGTCGGATTGCGCCAGTTCGCGAAGACCCAGGTATATCTTAAGCGTCTCGGTGAATTATTTAAAAATACGAAATAACAAAAAATAAAATGATAATACTGCGGAATAAATCCACTGACAGGATTCCTGCGGTCTGAACATATTGATTATGCAACAGCTAACACTTAACGAATCGTTTTCCGTAAAAGGGAAAGGTTTGCACTCGGGTCTGAATATCACAGCCACTTTCAATCCGGCTCCTGAAAACACAGGTTACCGTATTTGTCGTGTGGATCTTGAGGATCGGCCTGTAATTCCAGCCGTGGCTGAGAATGTAGTGGATACCCAGCGCGGCACAGTGCTGGGCAAAGGAGATGTCCGGGTTTCTACAGTAGAGCATTCTCTTGCGGCACTTTATGCGGCAGGTGTAGACAACTGTCTGATTGAGGTCGATGGTCCTGAACTGCCTATTCTTGACGGCAGTGCCATCATTTACGTCAACGAGATAGAGCGTGTAGGACTTAAAGAGCAGGCGGCTGACAAAGACTTCTACATAATAAAGGAAAAGACTCAGTTCAAAGACGAGTCCGGTTCCATGCTTACGATATATCCTGACGATGGTTTCAGTGTGGAGTGCATGGTCGAGTACAATTCTCCGGTGCTTCCCAATCAGTTCGCAGTTCTTGACGATCTTGCAGAATTCAAACAGGAAGTTGCCAGCGCAAGGACATTCGTATTTGTGCGCGAGATAGAAGGTCTTCTGAATTATAACCTTATAAAGGGAGGAGATATTGATAACGCGATTGTAATCTATGATCAGGAGATACCGCAGGAGAAGATCGATGAAATATGCGATATTGTGAAAGTGCCTCATATGCATCTCAGCAAACTCGGCTATATCAATCCAAAGCCACTTACATGGGATAATGAGCCGGCACGACATAAACTTATGGATATCATAGGGGATCTCGCTCTTATCGGCCGTCCTCTAAAGGGAAGGGTGGTTGCCATTCGTCCCGGTCATACTGTAAACAACAAGTTTACGCGCATGGTGCGCAAGGAGGTGAAGCATACGGAAGCGCAAAGTCCGCTCTACAATCCTAATGCCGCGCCGCTTATAGATGTTAACGGTATCAAGAAACTGCTTCCACACCGTTATCCCTTCCTCCTTATAGACAAAATCATAGAGATGGATCAGAAGCACTGTGTGGCTGTAAAGAATGTGACAGTCAACGAGCCGTTCTTTACAGGGCATTTCCCTCANGAACCCGTAATGCCCGGTGTGCTGCAGGTCGAGGCTATGGCTCAGGCAGCAGGTGTGCTTGTGTTGAATTATCTTGAGGATCCGGATAAGTATTCAACATATTTTCTTAAGATTGACAATGTCAAGTTCCGTCAGAAAGTTGTTCCGGGAAATACTCTAATTCTAAGTGTCGCTTTGACAACGGAGATACGTCGCGGATNCGCGATGGTTAAGGGTTATGCCTTCGTCGGAGAGAAGATAGTTTGTGAGGCGGAATTTATGGCGCAGATCATAAAAAACAAATAAGAAAAAATGGCAAATCTATATAGTGTCCATCCTGATGCAAAGATAGGGCAGAACGTATCGATAGGAAATTTCACCAACATCCATGAGGATGTCGAGATCGGAGACAATTGCGAGATTCACGGAAATGTCACAATATTTCCGGGAGCAAGAATCGGTAATAATGTAAGGATCTTCCCCGGTGCCGTAGTGTCCGGAATTCCTCAGGATCTGAAATTCAAGGGAGAGAAGACTTACGCCTATGTAGGCGATGGAACCACTCTGCGAGAGTGTGTAACCGTGAACCGAGGCACAGCGTCAAAAGGGGAGACCCGTATCGGGCAGAACTGTCTTATCATGGCATACTGCCATGTGGCGCATGATTGCCGTCTCGGCAATCGTGTGATAATGTCCAATGCCTCTCAGCTTGCCGGCGAAGTGGTTGTAGACGATGCAGCTGTGATTGGCGGCGGAAGTCTTATCCATCAGTTCTGTCATCTCGGAAGGAATATCATGCTACAGGGAGGGGCGTTGGTAAACAAAGACATTCCCCCGTTCGTAAAGGCTGCGCGTGATCCAATCTCTTATGTGGGACTCAATACAGTCGGATTGCACAGGAACGGTTTCTCTGAAGATGAAGTGCGTCATATAGCAGATATATATCGCATCTTGTATATGAGTGATCTCAATGTAACAAATGCTGTCAAACTCATAGAAGAAAAGATTCCGGCATCTGAAATACGGAATGAAATTGTTCAGTTTGTGTTACATTCTGACAGAGGAATCATACGTTCTGTAATCTGATGTCATAGCAGAATATCTTAAAATAACAGCCTCGGAATGTTATCGTCTAACGTGCATTCCGAGGCTGTAGCATATTTATACCGTTATTTGGAACGTCTATATCTTATCCGAATTTGGAAATTTTCCTGAGCTGAGGTTCGTTTATAATTTTTATTCTCCTGCCGTCAACAAGAATCAATTTCTCATTGACAAAAGACATCAACGTTCTGATTGCATTGGAAGTTGTCATGTTCGATAGATTCGCAAGATCTTCACGGCTCATGTATATCTTCAATGTCGAATCATCATCTTCGTAACCATAGTTGTCTGCGAGAAGTAGAAGAGATTCTGCAAGACGACCGCGGATATGTTTCTGAGTAAGATTGATTATCTTGGTATCGGCACCACCCAGATTGCGGGAGAGCTCATGAATAAAGAACATGGCGAGGTCATTGTTCTGGCGGACGAGATCTTCAACAATTTTCATGGGAATTATGCCTATTACAGAAGGTTCGAAAGCAGCAGCCGTCGAGACATATGGTTCGCGTGCGAAGTT
>NZ_CAJMXD010000156.1:0-6639 GCF_905219685.1 Barnesiella sp. CU968 | reverse complement strand
AGAAGACGGCATACGAGATCCTCTCTGGTCTCGTGGGCTCGGAGATGTGTATAAGAGACAGCATTAGCAGCATTGGCATCTTTCCCAGTTCTGGGAGCAAATGAAGCTNCAGTCACACTCTTGCCTTCTGAAGAAAGCCCGATAATCGCTAAAGAAATCTACGGGCAATTCGCAGAACATCTCGGAACATGCATATACGGCGGTCTTTGGGTCGGCGAAAATTCACCGATACCGAATACAAACGGATACCGCACTGATGTATTGAACGCTCTTAAAGAACTTAAGATACCCGTGTTGCGCTGGCCGGGAGGATGTTTTGCCGATGAATACCACTGGATGGACGGCATCGGTCCCAAAGAGAATCGTCCGCGCATGGTAAACACCAACTGGGGAGGCACTGTCGAAGACAATTCTTTCGGCACTCACGATTTCTTCAACCTCTGCGAAATGCTCGGATGCGAGCCATATCTCAGCGGCAACGTTGGAAGCGGAACGGTTGAAGAACTCGCAAAATGGGTGGAATACATCACCGCAGAAGAGGGACCCATGGCAAACCTGCGCAGACAGAACGGACGCGAAAAGCCATGGAAACTCAAATACCTCGGCGTCGGGAACGAAAGCTGGGGGTGCGGCGGCAATTTCCGCCCGGAATATTATGCGGACGTATATCGCCGCTATCAGACATATTGCCGCAACTTCAATGGCAACCGGCTATATAAGATAGCTTCAGGCGCCAGCGACTATGACTACAACTGGACGGAAGTTCTGATGAAGAATGCCCGCAACCATATGGATGGCATTTCGCTCCACTATTACACTGTGACAGGATGGTCCGGACGCAAAGGATCTGCCATCGACTTCGACAGCGAAGACTATTATTGGACGCTCGGCAAATGTCTCGAAATAAAGGATGTTGTGAAACGTCATTGCGACATCATGGACAAATATGACCCCAAGAAGCGCATCGGACTGCTTGTTGACGAATGGGGAACATGGTGGGACGAAGAGCCGGGAACAAAATCCGGCCATCTATATCAGCAGAACACAATGCGCGACGCCATGGTCGCGGCTCTCAGTCTCAACACTTTCCACCGCTTCACAGACCGCGTGAAAATGACAAATATCGCGCAAATCGCAAACGTGCTGCAGTCTATGGTGCTCACAAAAGACGACAAGATGGTTCTTACTCCGACATACTATCTCTTCAAGATGTATGTGCCACATCAGGATGCAAAACTGCTTCCTCTCAATGTGGCGACTCCCATGATTCGCGCCCGCGATGGACGAATGGTGCCTGTGGTCGATGCCACAGCTTCCGTAAAAGACGGAAAGACAACCATATCACTCGTGAATACAGATCTGAATGAGACTGCTGAAATCACCATAGACCTCGCAGGGATATCAGCAAAGAACATAAACGGAGAGATACTGACCTCTGCTGGAATCAACGACTATAATGATTTCGGACATCCTGAGACCATTACTCTCAAGCCCTTTGCAAAAGGGTGGAAACAATCACGGGGAAAGCTTACTGTAACTCTCCCCGCAAAAAGCATCGTGACTCTGACTCTCGGCTAAGAAACGGTTTAAATTTAGACTGTTTTTAGAAACATGCTCTAAAAACGCATTCCGTTCACATTTGCAGGAGGTCTCCCGGCTTCAAGCTCCTGCTTCATGAAGTCCATGTATGGAGCCACATGACGAAAATAGCGTTTATAGCCGGAACACAGGTAATTCAGACCGGGTTCTCCATCGGCTGTGAAGGCAAACCGGTTTTTAGGACACTCCCCGTTGCAGGCAAACAAGAACTCACAGTTCTTGCACTGCGCGGGGAGTTTCGCATATTTGTCCATGCCGAACTGCTGCTGACGCTCGCCATACATCATCTCCACAAGGGTGTGGGTTCTTATATTGCCGAGTTTGTATTCAGGAAATACAAAATGGTCACAACTGTATACATCTCCGTTATATTCCATTACCCCGGCATGTCCGCATGTCCGCGCCATAGTGCACACACCCGGCTGTTGACCCACCCAGTTGGCAAGAGTGGCGTCAAAAAGCTGAATAAAGTATTTTCCCACGTCCTCCTTGACCCATTCATCGAAAAGAGTGACAAGAAACTCTCCCCACTGCTCCGGAGACACTGAAAAATCCGCAAGAGGCACTTTTCCGTTATCCATCGGCGAGGCGAGATGCCGCCCGTCTTTATGAGGGTAGAATCGCTCCACAATCGGTGTGAACTGGATATAACGGCAGCCGATTTCTTTGAAAAAGTTATAGAAATCAAGTGGATAGTCTGCATTGAAATCATTAACCACCGCAAGAGCGTTCCATTCCACTCCGTGCTTATTAAGCAAATTTATACCCTGCATCACCTTGCGGAATGAGGGTTGACCCATTTTGTTGCGGCGATATTCGTCGTGAAATTCCTGCGGACCGTCAATCGACACACCCACAAGCCAGCCGTTCTCACGGAAGAACTCACACCATTCGTCTGTGAGCAGAGTGCCGTTGGTCTGTATAGAATTGTCTATCTGCACTCCACGGGCATAACGTTTCTGAAGTTCAACCACACGTTTATAGAACGACAGAGGGCGCATCAGAGCCTCCCCTCCGTGCCATGAAAAAAGAACCTGAGGCATTGTTTGCGACTCTATATAATCGCGGATAAAACGCTCAAGCAGGTCCTCGCTCATTGTGAAGCGTCCTGCCTTGTCTTCGTTTCTGTATAGATTAGCCTTCTCCAGATAATAACAATACCTGCAGCTCAGATTACACATTGAGCTGACAGGCTTTGTCATCACATACAGTGGCTTCGCAAAAGGAAGCTGCATCCCGTCCATTATTTCAATTCGGAATTTATTTCCGCATATGGAGCGTTGCAATCAAGACGCTGTTGATCTTCTCTGTTTTCAACCTCTTTTCTCAACTCTGCCTCAATATCCTTCACCGCTGCAGCATCAAGCACAGGATAGGACTCATATTCGGCACGGTCTTTCCAGTATACTTCGGTAACTTTCGGGGTATCGAAATAAGCAAGAGATTCTCCGGGGAAAAAACCTTCGAGATATTCACTTATATCTGCCTCGACAGAGGCAAGAGGGTTGGTATGGTGAAATGGGTCTACATTTGCTACATCTTCAAATTCCACACGATATTTGCGGGAATCGCCGAAGCTTACTATATAAAGTCTTTTCATCGCTTCCATAACAATCTGTTTTAATGAGTTGTCTAAATGCGCGGAGACGCATTTGGCGTCTCCGCTTTCTACAATTTCGGGTTATATTATTTCAACGTTTTATTTATGGATAAGTTTGGATCAATCATTCCGTTTGGCATTCCATACAAGCGCGGTAAGTATCACCGACAGGAATGCCGATCCGATCCAGAACCAGTTTACCATCGAGAAGTCGTATACTTCCGTGCCGTTGACCACGGTCTTGTTTCCTTCGATAAGTATACCGTTCATCACATCCTGCAATCCGGCACCAAGATAACTGGCGATGCCTACAACCCCAAGTGCAGCACCTGCGGCTGCCTTGGGCGCGATATCCACTGCCATAAGACCGCCAAGGAAGCAGATCAGCACACCGATGCCGAGACCGAAGAGCACCATTGCCGTGACATCAAGCCAGAAATGCTCTCCAGGAACAAGGAGGAACAGACACAGCGCCAGTGTGTTCATAAGCCCCGATACGAGTGCCGGCACATTGCGTGAACCATTGAAAACCTTGTCGGAGATAAAACCTGACGCAACCGTACCTACGATTCCACATACAGAGCTTATGGAGATGATAAGGCTTGCATCAAGCGTGGAATACCCCTTCTGCGCCTCCAGATAGAACACTCCCCATGAGTTGACGGCATATCTGCTGATATACATAAACGCAGAACCGAGGGCAAGAATCCATATGGCGGGATTCTTGAGAACAGCCTTCTGCGCTTTATTGAAATCTTCCGTTTCGGCAGCTTTCGAAGATTCGGCAGTGGCGGTTTTCAGATTGAGCATGAACCCGAGACTTTGAGGTGTGTCTCGCATGAAAAGCAACAGCATTCCGAATCCGAGTATGCCTATTATTCCGGCGCCAATCATACCGGATCGCCATCCTGCCCAGCTTACGAGTGCGGCGACTGTAATAAAAGTCACTGCCTCTCCTATGTTGTGGCTCGCGCTCCATATTCCGTAATAGGTACCGCGGTCTTTGTTGTCATACCAGCGGTTGAGCGATACGACACCCGCAGGCGCACCCATTGACTGAAACCAGCCGTTGAGTCCCCACAACACGGCAAATACTATGAACATGTTCGAGAACCCGAGCAGCAGATTCACTATGGCTGTCAGCAATAGTCCCGTTGCCATAAACCGACGTGCGTTGCAGCGGTCGGCAAGAAAACCGTTAGCCATCTTTCCCACAGCATAGACGAAAAAGAGACACGAACCTATGATACCGAGCTCAGTCTCCGTAAAAAGACCGTTTTCGACTATAGGCTTGCGCACTATGTTCATGCTCAGACGGCAGACATAATAAAGTGCATATCCGCATGTGGCTGATATAAACGTGGCAAGACGGATGCGGTTGAACCGCTCCTTGGGCGTAGTGCTGTCATAATTGGGAGATGAAATACTGTAGAAATCAATTACTCGCTGTAGCAGACTCCGCTTCCGTGTAGATGTATCTATTGTTTCCATAACTGTTTTTTTATTCGTGCAACTTACGTTTGCGGAGATATTCCAGCACCATTGCCGGTCTGTCCGTCTGTATTATATTGCAGCCGAGACGGTCAATCAGAAAACCATAACCATTGTTTATATCCTCCATGGCGGCATCATCATCATGTCCACCCGCCATAGTATCCCACAGACAGTTATACCAAATCAGAGCCTTACCCTTGAGTTCTTTTTTCAGCTTGAAAGGCAATTCATTCCTGTCAGTGGCATAGAGCAATTCGAACGCGCAGGGTTTCAACACTTTCAGGTGGTCGGCGATTTCTTTACGGGCGGTATCCTGACACGCTTTTATCTTCTCAGGCGTGACCTCCGGCAGAGGTGTGTCCTTTCCATCGAATTTCTGTCGGAAATCTTTCTGGTCATCAAGATGAACTATGGGCATATAAAGTATTTCATCAAGATATTCTCCATATTCATCCTTGACTTCTTTCGCTGATTTACGACCTTTCATGATGAGCTGACGTTCAGTTCCCGTCTTTTTGGCAATAGAATGCACAAGATCGAAATATCTGTCTGCCTTGTCAAGATTGAGCATCACACGACCCTTGGCAAGATTCAGCACCTCCTCAAGAGTAGGAACCTTATGACGCGTATAGATACTTACTCCATTTTTAAGGCGAAGTTTTTGTATGTCGGCATAATTTGTTTCAGAGATTTTACCCTTGCCGGTAGTGGTACGGTCAAGTTTTGCATCGTGCATGATGATCAACACGCTGTCTTTTGTCAACTGAAGATCCACTTCAACTATATCCACCCCCATTTCGATAGCACTGTTGATTGCCGGCAATGAATTCTCAGGCCAGTTACGCCAGTCAGCGCGATGGGAAGCTACAAAAACCTTGGAAGAGTCTCTCGACAAAAGTCTTTCCCGAATTTCTTCCGCTCTCGTTTTTGAATAAATCGGCAAGCAGCAAAGCAACAGTAAGCCGATTGACAGAATCTTTTTCATGATGTATAGGTTAATTGCGTTTTGGTTTTATCACAAACCAATTTCGTTTCGTGCCGCAAATATAGCAAATTACTTTCGTTTCTGAAAATATAACATAAAATTTTAGGCTCCATTGAGTAAATGGAGCCTAATACGCATTTTCACAATATGACGAGATTATTGGATATTATCTATCTCTGTCACCGACAAGCCGGTGATAGATTCTATTGTTTCCACGCTTATCCCCATATGCTTCATGTTGCTCGCAATCCTCTTTATTTCATCGGCACGTCCTTCAGCACGTCCTTCGGCACGTCCTTCAGCACGTCCTTCGGCAAGTCCTTCGGCAAGTCCTTCAGCACGTCCTTCGGCAAGTCCTTCAGCACGTCCTTCGGCAAGTCCTTCGGCGCGGGCGGTTGCACGTGCATATCCCATTTCAGCGTGATAATCTCGTGATTTCTTTACGTCATAATCATATTGTCTCCGTTCATCCGGAGTTAGAGCTGCGACATTGCTTACACTTGCCAAGCGTTCAAATATGTCGCG
Source organism: Barnesiella sp. CU968 (assembly GCF_905219685.1). NCBI lineage: Bacteria > Pseudomonadati > Bacteroidota > Bacteroidia > Bacteroidales > Barnesiellaceae > Barnesiella > Barnesiella sp. CU968. The sequence goes on along the minus strand of NZ_CAJMXD010000156.1, from coordinate 436 downwards.
ATGTGAAGTAAACGGCATAGTCTGCATTTTGCTCATATTTTTAAGTATATAAATCCATTTATCGAACTCTGTCAAACACTCATGTTCCTTTTTACGAAACATCGGCAACTGTATAAATGCATAACGCATAAGATTGCCAACGGGTTTATTAGTGGCGGTATCGCAAAGACGTACGTGCTGAACAAGTTCTTTTCCAAGTTCACGGACATGGAAATCACAGAAGAAAACACCTATTACCGGCAGTAGACCGTAATCCCATTTGTCTTTTTCTCTTTCAATTCCTCTAAGTCCCTGCTCATAAATAGCCCTTGACACGTAATATATCGAGCGACCGAAGAAATAAGGTTGCGGCTGACGCTGCATCTCCACAATAAACCTATGCCCGGACTGGGTCTCGCATACTATATCATATAGTATAGCCCTGTCTTCTAGACTT
>NZ_CAJMXD010000155.1:0-6679 GCF_905219685.1 Barnesiella sp. CU968 | reverse complement strand
CCCAAGGGCAGATTCGAACTTGCCGACAAGGGAACGATCTTCCTTGACGAAATAGGAGACCTCACTCAGGACTGTCAGGTGAAACTGCTGCGCGTACTGCAGCAGCACACATTCGAACGCCTTGGCGAAAGCCGCACGCGAAAAACCGACATCCGTGCCATATGCGCCACTAACGCCGACCTGCCGGCAATGGTCAGGGAACACACCTTCCGCGAAGACCTCTTTTACCGTATAAACCTTATCACGCTGCGCATACCCCCACTCCGTGAGCGTCGCGACGACATTCCTCTCCTCGCAAGGAATTTCATGGAGTCGGCATCAAGGTCTCACGGCATCCGTTGCCCGGAGATTTCTCATGAGGCGCTCGGTTACCTTTCGCGTCTCCCCTATCCGGGCAATGTGAGACAACTCAAGAACATGGTCGAGAGAGCCGTGCTGATGTGCGCCGGCGGCATACTGGAAAAATGCGATTTCGAGGCAGACGGAAACATTCAGGATGTTTCCGCAACCGACTTGAAAGGAAGTCTTGAGGGCGCCACTCTCGAAGACCTTGAGGCGGCAGCTATCGCCGAGGCTGTCAGAAAGTATGACGGCAACCTGTCAAGAGTGGCGGCGGCGCTCGGCATAACACGACAGTCGCTTTATCGCAAAATTGAGAAACATGGCATCGACATTTCGTGATTCCGGCATATGAGACCACACGTCATACTGAATATCCTTCTCCTGCTTTCCGCAGCCTGTGCCCCGGCAGCGTGCATTATGCTTCCTTCTCCTGCAAGATGGTGGTGCGCAGGAATTGCCGCGATGTCGTTCATTCTTCTTCTGCTGCTTCGCAGGAGCATCGTAAAGCCGTTGTCGGCGGCACAGCGCGGTCTTGATCTCCTTCGCGCCCAGGATTTCAACAACCGACTGATAAAAGTGGGCGAACCGGGTGCCGACCGCATCGTGTCTCTCTTCAATGACCTTATGACGCGTCTGAAAAACGAGCGGCTGCGGCTTAAGGAACAGGATACATTCCTCAGGCTTCTTATCGAGGCGTCGCCGATGGGCATTATTCTGCTTAACCTCGACGGCAGAGTGTCGATGACCAACGGGGCATTCATCAGAATCGCGGAGATCAGGAATGAGGATGGCATAGCCGGCAAAAGACTCGACGAACTGGACTCCCGCATTGTAAGAACGCTACTCGACATACCACAGGGAGAAAGTCGTGTCATCAGGCAGGACGGTTCCCGTCTGTACCGGGGATATCACCTGCAGTTTCTGCAAGAGGGGTTTCACCGTCATTTTTATCTTGTGGAGACTCTTACCGATGAACTGAGAACAGCTGAGAAAGAGGCATACGAAAAGGTGNTACGCATGANTTCCCATGAGGTCAACAACACCATGGGGAGCGTGCTGACAGTCCTTGAGACCCTTGCCGAAGACACAGCCGGAGACCCGGACCTGAACGAGACAATTGAAAGTTGCAGGGAAAGGTGCGCGGGGATGTGCGGTTTCATAGATTCTTTCGCGGAGCTTGCCAGAATACCGGATCCTGTTCTCAGACAAGTAGACATGAATGCGGAAATCACCGGAATGCTGCCATTTCTGCGCCTTATGGCAACCGACAGTTGCGTGATTACCTTCAACAACGAAAACCGCCCTCTCCCGGAAATCGAGAAAGAGCGGATGTATGTCAATGCCGATATGCCCCTTTTGCAGCAGGCTATTGTCAATATCGTGAAAAACGCAGTGGAGAGCATCTCCGGAAATGGAAACCGCGACGGTGTGATTCATATCGCCACGGAAAATGAAAACGGCTCTGTCACATTGACAATATGCAATAACGGCGCGGAAATCTCCGAAGAGACGGCTTCACGTCTTTTCAGCCCGTTCTTCTCGACAAAGCATTCCGGACGCGGGCTGGGGCTCACGGTAGTGTCGGAGGTGTTGCGCAGGCACGGTTGCTCGTTCTCGCTGCGCACCGGGCAGGATTCACTGACCCGCTTCACAATCCGCTTCCCGGGGCAACGTGAGGTGAAGCGCCGCCCAGCCGAGAATGCCGGCAAGAAGTGAGCCTGCAAGAATACCGAGCTTTGAGTCGTTTAGAAGCTGGGAAGTGACGGGGTCTCCGGTGCCGAACGAGAGTGTGGCGATAAAGAGCGACACCGTGAAACCGATACCGCCGAGCAATGAGACTGCGGCAAGACTTCCCCATGTGGAGCCTTCCGGCATAGGTGCCCATTTCAACAATATGCATAATGCCGCAAAAAGGAAAATCCCGAGGAATTTACCACCTATCAGACTCACGATTATAGCCGGGGCGATGCCATGGAACAGCTGGCTGATTTCCATGTTGCCGAAAAAGATACCGGCATTGGCGAAAGCGAAAAGCGGCACTATGATGTAGTTGACCAGGGGATGCAGTGTGTCTTCCATATCTTGGAGCGGAGAGATTACTTTGTCGGATGATGACTCTATCTCTTTGAGCCAGTTCATCTGCTCTTTGCTCAGAATGGTGCGCGAATTGAGATGTTCGTCATCCTCGTGGGCGAAAAACGATATGTTCTGCCTGATGGTCTTGATATATTTCATAGGTGCGTAGACAGGTTTAGCCGGAACGCAGAATGCCACAAGCACACCGGCGATTGTGGGATGTATGCCGGCGTTGAGGAAACAGAACCATACGACCGCTCCCAGAAACACATAGAACATCTTGGACTGTATGCCCAACTTGCCTCCCACAAACAGCACGAGCATACAGGCGGCGGCATAAAGCAGCAGCATGTAGTCGATATGTGTGCTGTAGAACGCGGCTATGACGATGATGCCTCCTATGTCATCGACTACAGCCAAGGTGGTCAGAAACACTTTCAGACCTATAGGCACTCGATTGCCGAGCATGGCGAGGACTCCCAGGGAGAAGGCAATGTCGGTTGCCATAGGAATTGCTGCGCCGCCGGCATATGCGGTACCTTTCGACATGAACCAGTAGATAAGCACGGGCACTCCCATGCCGCCTATAGCCGCGATGATGGGAAGCAATGCGTTGCGGAACGACGAAAGTTCTCCCACAAGCACCTCGCGCTTGATTTCCAGACCTACGGAGAAAAAGAAAAGCGCCATCAGCGCGTCGTTGATAAACGCCATGATCGACATCGGTGCGCCATGATGGCTGAAAAGATTGAAATCTCCTACGCGAAGCTCGACCTCGTTAAGCCATATCGATTCATATATCTCTCGTGTGAACGGCAGATTGACCACCAGCAGTGCCAGCGCGGTCGCAAATATAAGCACATTGCCGCCGCTGGCATAATTCTTTATTGTCTTTTGTGCAGTATAAAATACAGAAGCCATTTTGGGTAATGATTGGTTTGTACATAATGGGCTGAATCCCAGACATGAGGTTCAGGATTCAACTCGAAACGGGTTATTTCCCCTTTATGCGGGATTGGGATTAAAACGGTTGTCAAGTATGGCGAAAAGCTGCTCTGACGCCTCTTTGGTCTTGACTTTCTCTATGACATCGGTCACAACTCCATTCTCATCTGTCACGAATGTAGTGCGAACGATACCCATATATTCCCTTCCTGCCATCTTTTTCTTTTGCCATACTCCCGCCGATTCACAGAGCGCATGCTCCGTGTCTGCCACAAGAGGAAAACTCAATGCAAACTTGGCTGCAAATCTATTATGGCTCTCCGGAGAATCTTTGCTCACTCCGATGACCTGATATCCCATCTTCTCGAAAATGGAATAATTATCGCGGAAGTTACAAGCCTCGGCAGTGCATCCGGGTGTGTTGTCTTTAGGGTAGAAATAGATTATAAAACGTCTGCCGGGATAATCAGACAGTTTAACTTCTTTACCTTCGGCGTCAACGCCTAATACATCAGGGAATTTGTCACCTATATTCATAATAGTGTTTACATTAAATTATAGCTATAAAGACCACAGGAGCCTCTATAGCTATAACAATTATTTAACTGTTTTTCTTAATCGAGTTTCAAGACTGCGAGGAATGCTTTCTGAGGCACCTCTACAGAACCGATCTGTTTCATGCGCTTCTTACCGGCTTTCTGTTTCTCCAACAGCTTGCGTTTACGCGATATGTCGCCACCATAACACTTGGCTGTAACATCCTTACGCACTGCCTTGATCGTTTCACGGGCTATGATTTTAGCTCCGATTGCAGCCTGGATGGCGATGTCGAACTGCTGGCGAGGAATCAGTTCCTTCAGTTTCTCACACACGCGGCGACCGAATCTCACGGCATTCGCCTCATGCGTCAGTGTGGAAAGCGCATCCACGCTCTCTCCGTTAAGGAGAATGTCAAGCTTCACAAGCTTGGACTCCCTGTAATCGTGGATATGATAATCGAAAGAGGCATAACCTTTGGATATCGATTTCAGTTTATCATAGAAATCTATCACGATCTCGCCCAGAGGCATGTCAAACGTAAGCTCCATCCTGTTACCGGATATATATTCCTGTTTCACGAGTTCTCCGCGTTTGCCGAGGCAAAGCGTCATGATCGGGCCGATGAAATCCGCTTGCGTGATGATTGTGGCGCGTATATACGGCTCCTCGATATGGTCGATAAGTGTTGCCTCAGGCAAGCCGGACGGATTATGCACCTCGGTCTTGTTGCCCTTCTTGTCATATACAAGATAGGAAACGTTAGGGACAGTGGTTATGACATCCATGTCAAACTCTCTTCCGAGACGTTCCTGTACAATCTCCATATGCAAGAGTCCCAAGAAACCGCAACGGAAACCGAAACCGAGAGCCGCAGAGGATTCCGGCTGGAAAGTCAGCGAAGCATCGTTGAGCTGCAGTTTCTCAAGCGAGGCGCGAAGATTCTCGAAATCCTCCGTCTCGATCGGGTATACTCCGGCAAACACCATCGGCTTCACCTCTTCGAAACCGGCTATGGCGTTCGCGCACGGACGGTTGACATGAGTGATCGTATCGCCCACCTTGACCTCTTTCGAACTCTTGATACCGGAGATTATATATCCCACGTTGCCTGCCGAGAGTTCCTTGCGCGGCGCCATGTCAAGTTTGAGCACGCCGATCTCGTCGGCGTGATATTCCTTCCCTGTAGACACGAATTTCACGAAATCGCCGGTCCTTACAGTTCCGTTTACTATCTTGTAATAGGCTATGATTCCCCTGAACGGATTGAAGACTGAATCGAAAATCAGAGCCTGCAGCGGCGCCTCGGGATCTCCCTGCGGCGCGGGCACCCTTTCCACGATGGCACGCAGGATGTCATCGACACCCATGCCGGTCTTTCCGCTGGCACGTATGATCTCGTCATGTCCGCAACCGAGCAGATCAACTATCTGGTCTTCAACCTCCTCCGGTTTCGCGCTGTCAAGGTCGCACTTGTTGATAACCGGAATTATCTCAAGGTCGTTGTCGATAGCCATATATAGATTGGATATCGTCTGCGCCTGAATACCCTGCGATGCATCGACTATAAGCAACGCACCTTCGCATGCGGCGATCGAGCGCGACACCTCATACGAGAAGTCGACGTGTCCAGGAGTGTCAATCAGGTTGAGAGTATATCTTTCACCGTCAAGCTCATAATCCATCTGAATCGCATGGCTCTTGATAGTTATGCCGCGTTCGCGCTCAAGGTCCATATCATCGAGCACCTGCGCCTCCATATCTTTTCCTACCACTGTATTCGTGCGTTCAAGCAGACGGTCGGCAAGCGTCGACTTTCCGTGATCGATATGAGCTATAATGCAGAAATTCCTTATATTCTTCATCTTTAAACAAATTCGACTGCAAAATTAGTCATAAATTATGGAATTTACAACCATCAGCCAATAAGCAGAAGTATCATAAGCGATTATCACTTATTAAGCAATGTCCGATAAAGCAAAAAACGGAGGAAGCTTGCTCCTCCGTTTATAAATCAAGATCCTCTATTATCGCCATGTCAGCGTCATAACTGCAGTGTCTTTTTTATCCTTGCCGGTTATCTTTGTTGGATAGCCGTTGGCATTGACTTCATAGCTCAATTGCCACAGGGGTTCTCCATCGTTTCCGGAAATAACAAGATTCTTCGGAAGATTACCAAAATATCCCTGCTGCTGCAGGAAAGGATCCCAATAAGACCCACCCAGCAACTCCACTTGAAACTGAATCCTGCCATCAACGCACCGCAAACCATTGCCACACAAACAAATTTAGTTGTTTTCATTTTTATTGTTATTATGAGTATGTCAATCCGAATATCAATTATGAGTATGACATCGAAATTATTTAATGTATTGATTAGTCATACTTAATAAGAGCATTAGTATTCCTTGGATACACAATTCACCTTGATATCAAATCTTTGAAAAGTCATCGACTTTAGTAATCAACTCACATCCTTTACCAAACAGACGCACGTTTTTGATTTGCGACCCGGAAAGATTATTATCCACAAGGTATGCTTTGATTTCTTCCATCATCCACAATTTATCTCCGACACCTCCCTTTGAGAAATCGCAATGTGAAAGCTCAGCAATGGAATGAGTTTCTCCGCCATATTCAAACTGAATAATATTTAGTTGTAGTTTAGCGTTTAGTTTAGTTTGGCGGTTTCAACAACAGCCTATGTCTAGTCCGGAAAAGTGTTGACCGTCAGATTCAACATTTTTTAGTAAAATGTGTGAAGAAAACAAAAAATTCT
>NZ_CAJMXD010000154.1:0-6692 GCF_905219685.1 Barnesiella sp. CU968 | reverse complement strand
ACCTCAAACTGATATGGGCCTACATAAAGATAGGCATCTTCGGATTCGGCGGCGGTTACGCCATGCTTTCGCTTGTGGAAAAGGCGGTGGTCGGTCCCGGATGGATCTCGGAAACCATGTTTACAGACATAGTGGCGATCTCTCAGATGACACCGGGACCCATCGGAATCAATTCCGCCACTTATATCGGCTTCGTCGCTCCGGGAGCCGTAAACCCGGAATTCAGTGGTATCGGATGGGGGCTTATCGGATCCATACTTGCCACACTTGCAGTAACTGTGCCGAGCTTCTTTCTGGTGCTCTACAGCGCGCATTTCATACGCCGACATAACGAAAGCGGTGCCGTAAAGGCTGTATTTTCCGGCTTGCGCCCCGTGGTAGTCGGTCTAATCGCATCGGCGGCAATCATGCTGATGAACGCCGCCAACTTCAATCCGAACGGCATCACAAGACAGATGTGGATGAACATCGCCATATGTGCCGTTGCATTCTGCCTTGCATATTTCCCGCTGAGGTTCGGCAAGAAGCAGCTAAAAATCCACCCGATACTTATTATAATCCTTGCAGGCATAACCGGTCTGATATTATATTACTGACATGAACAATCTGGAAGAATCATACAACGAAGCTCTCGAATACCTTTATACGCGTCTGCCGATGTTCTCGCGTGTAGGTGCGGCAGCTTATAAACCGGGACTTGACCGGACCATAGCTCTCGATAATCTTTTCGGAAACCCGCACAGGCGATTCCGTTCCATACATATCGCCGGCACAAACGGCAAGGGAAGCACTTCGCATATGCTTGCCTCAGTCTTGCAGACAAACGGTTACAGAACAGGCTTGTACACTTCTCCCCATCTTGCCGATTTCCGTGAACGCATGCGAATCAACGGCGAAATGATTCCGAAAGAAAAGGTAATAGACTTTACCCGACGCTGGCGGGAATCTGACAAAGAGATAGATCCATCGTTCTTCGAACTTACCATGATGATGGCTTTCGACTGGTTCGCATCCGAGAATGTGGATATAGCTGTCATCGAGGTAGGCATGGGCGGCAGACTGGATTCCACAAATATCATTACACCCGTGTTGTCCGCAATCACCAACATATCTTTCGACCATACGCAGTTTTTAGGTGACACTCTTTCAAAAATCGCCTTGGAAAAGGCGGGGATAATGAAACCCTGCGTGCCATGCGTAATTGGGGAAGCCTCTTCGGAGACAGAAACGGTTTTCCGCAACCATGCCGCAGCAACCGGCGCGACACTAAAGGAGGCTTACAATACTCCACTCCTCACCTCGTTTACTCCGGATGACGAATGGGGATGGCAATGTTCTTCTCCTCTTATTGGCGACTTCCACCTCCCTCTTGCAGGGGAATACCAAAAGAAAAATATCAACACGCTCCTCAACATCCTCAACATCCTTCCTGATGTCGGAATCGAGCTTAATAAAGAAAAAACGCGCGAAGGAATAGAGAAGGTTGTTGAAAATACAGGGCTTATGGGGCGTTGGATGCGAATGTCGTCCTCTCCCCTCACAATTTGTGATACCGGTCACAATGAAGCGGGATTGAGGTATAATCTCCATCAGCTGAATGAGATTATGCAGAAAAGACACAGGCATGCAACAAATGCAAAACTGTTTATGATCATAGGCTTTGTCTCCGATAAAGATGTGGATCATATCCTTCCCCTATTCCCTAAAGAGGCGGCGTATTATATAACTCAAGCTTTAATTCCACGCGCAATGCCGGTCGATATCCTCGCAGACAAATGCGAGGCAAACGGCATCACGATTGCCGGCAAATTTGAATCGGTCAAAGAAGCTGTTTATGCCGCTACCAATTGCGCCGCACACTCCGACGTAATTTATATTGGTGGTTCTACATTCGTTGTTGCCGATTATCTTAAAACTTGTTAAACTTTTTAAAGGCAAGTATTGTTTAACAATTTTGCAGCAATATTATATACCGTATTAAGATAAATGCGTATTCAGATCGAATTAAATATAAAGAGTCCGCACTCATGAGTGCGGACTCTTTATATTTAATTCTCCGATATGGAGGAGAAGCTATAAGAATCAATTCTCTTCTTTATCTCTGTTTTTAAGTCTGACGCGGTTCTTGCTCTGACTGGAGCTCATGTCACGTTCCTCCTTAAGGTCAATCTCTTTGTTGGTGTCGTCAACTACCTTGTATTCAAGATAGGCGAGCGATTCGTCGGGGATAATCTTAACACCTCGCCCGAAACGCAATTTCCATTTGCCATAAAGAGAGAACATCCCTTTTTTCACATATGCCTCGACATATGGGTGCACATACATTTTGAATTTCTTTATCTTGAGATGGTCCACAAGATATTCGATTTTTTCTTCCAGTTTGTCGGTAAAGAGTATCGAAGGCTGCACCTCTCCTTTGCCGAAACATGAAGGACATGTCTCGCTGGTGGTTATGTCAAGTGCCGGGCGTACCCGCTGGCGTGTGATCTGCATGAGTCCGAATTTGCTCAAGGGCAAAATGTTGTGGCGGGCTCTGTCGTTAGCCATGACTTCACGCATATGATCATACAATGCCTGACGGTGCTCCTGCTTGTTCATGTCGATAAAATCAATCACTATGATTCCACCCATGTCGCGCAACCGCAACTGACGCGCTATCTCGTCCGCTGCCTTGAGATTTACATCAAGGGCGTTGGACTCCTGATCGGATGATGCCTTGCTCCTGTTGCCGGAGTTCACATCAACCACATGAAGCGCTTCCGTGTGCTCGATGATAATGTAGGCGCCGCTCTTGAATGATACTGTCTTGCCGAAACTGCTTTTTATCTGGCGTGTGATGTTGAAATGGTCGAAAATCGGAGTGTCCTTGGCATAGAGCTTGACAATATCCTTGTTTTCGGGAGCAATCAACGACACATAATTCTGAATCTGAGTGAATGCCTCAGCTTCATTTACATAGATGTTTTCAAAATTCGGACTGAAGATGTCGCGGATTACGCTTACCATACGGGAGTCTTCTTCATAAATCAACGCCGGCGACTGACTGCGCTGCATCTTGGCGATAGACTCTTCCCAGCATTTGACGAGCGTACGCATCTCATGATTCAGCTCCGCCACGCGTTTGTTTTCCGCGGAAGTGCGTACAATCACGCTGAATCCCTTGGGCTTGATGCTACCCATCAGTTGACGCAGACGTATCTTCTCTTCGGTGGATTTTATTTTCTGCGAAATCGAGATTTTATCGCCAAATGGCATTAGAACCATAAACCGACCGGTGAATGAAATCTCCGTTGTCAGACGCGGTCCCTTGGACGAAATCGGTTCTTTAGCTATCTGAACGAGGAGCTGGTCGCCAGGTTTTAAGACTTCCCCGATGGTGCCCTGTTTGGATATATCCGGTTCGAGCTTGAATTTTGAAATTAACGGAACCCGCTTTTTATCCGCCATCGCCTCTGCGATGAATTTGCCGTATGTGCTGAACTGGGCTCCGAGGTCGAGATAATGAAGAAAAGCATCTTTCTCATAGCCTACATCAAGGAAGGCAGCGTTAAGACCCGGCATTATCTTCTTCACTTTGGCAAGGTAAAGGTCGCCTACAGCATACGCGATATTGCGACTCTCCTTCTGCAGCGACACAAGACGCGAGTCTTCAAGCAAGGCTATCGACACCTCTTCCTGCTGGACGTCTACTACTAATTCGCTTTTCATTCGGTTAAAAAATTTAAGGACAAACTCACCACGACCGTGGAGGCGCGGCGGGTCTGTCCTTGTTTCGTTATTCTATGCGCATAGAACAATCGGGTCTCTATAGCCGCGATTATTTCTTCTTATGACGATTCTTTCTCAGTCTTTTTTTGCGCTTGTGAGTGGCCATCTTATGACCTTTTCTCTTTTTTCCGCTTGGCATGATTGTCGGTATTAATAATTATACTTATTTTAATTCTATATCTCTTGGGAGAATTTTATTTTACGTCCTCAAGGAAAACTTTTGAGGGTTTGAATGCCGGAACCTTGTGTGCCGGGATTTTGATTGTTGTGTTGCGAGAAATATTACGTGCTGTTTTCTCTTTGCGGTTCTTGATGATGAAGCTGCCGAAACCGCGGAGATATACATTGTTGCCGTTTGCCATAGAATCTTTCACGACTTCCATGAATTTCTCAACTGTTGCGAGCACGGCTGCCTTCTCAAGGCCTGTGCTGCGGGAGATCTCGTTTACAATATCTGCCTTTGTCATTGTTTTGGTATTTTATCTTTATACACTTTTTCGTATAATCTTGCTATCCAAAAGTGCCTGAGCAAATTTGGCGATGCAAATATCGCAATTTTTTTTGAAACCTTATATATTTCAGCGTGATTTTCTGATGTTTTTGGCGTTTTTTTATTAAAATTCAGTCTCAAAGAGTATATAAAACCTCTTTTTCACCCGTTTTCATCAACTATCGACACTCCGTCGATTTTCGATAATCTGCCGGCGATTTCCTCATGCATACTTTCCGGATACTCGATGGTCATTCCGCAGGTGTTGTCGAATGTCCGCTCAACGATATTTATATCATTCCCTTTTACAAGGCGCATCACTCCGTCCGCTCCGACATAGGGAAATACGATCCTGAGCCTCGACATCTTGCGAAGCTCTTTTTTCCCCGCCTCTTCAAGTGCGAGACGCGCCGCTTCCCTGTAGGCAGAGATGAGTCCGGACGTGCCGAGCTTGATGCCGCCGAAGTACCTGACCACAATCACAAGTACGTTGGTTAGCTCAAAACTGTTGATCTGACCAAGTATCGGCTTGCCGGCTGTGCCCGAGGGTTCGCCGTTGTCGTTAAGCTGCCATTCGAGACGGTCGGGACCGATCATGTATGCCCAACATACATGACGCGCATCATGAAAACGGTTCTGAAACCGCTTGACCTCCCCCTTCGCCTCCTCGGCATCCGACACAGGAATTGCAAAAGAGAGGAACCGGCTCATCTTCTCTTTATATTGAGACTCACCGGCTCCCTCAATCGTATAATAGATATCTGACATCTATGTTTTCAAACTTTATTTTTAAACAGTTTCCCGGAAACTGTCTGAGTTTATCCAAAGTAGTTGTCTACATCTATGCGGTTCTTGCTGTAAAGCAGCATTCCGGCAGCGACATTGTCGGCTTTCTCTCTTCCCAGTTCGGCTTCAACGATTGCAAGCGACCATTTGAGAGCCAGCGCGGGTCCCGCGCCAAGTACGAACTTGCTGTCGGCAACTACTCTCTTCTCCGAATGGATCGCTCCTTCCATCATATCCTCAAAACCGGGATAGCATGTGGCTTCTCGACCTTTAAGCAGACCCATCTGTCCGAGCACAACCGCCGGCGAGGCGCATATCGCAGCTATTCTGCCGACCGGGGAGTCGTATTGGTTCTGCAACAGACCGTGCAACGGATCGAAATCATATAGATTTGTGGCGCCGGGCATTCCTCCGGGGAGTATCAGCCATGCGGCATCCTTGAACAGCGCATTGTTGAATATAAGATCGGCGGTTACGGTAACACCATGTGCTCCGGTGACCTGAAGCGATGAAGTTATAGAAACCGTTTTTACGGGCATACCGGCACGGCGTAGAACATCCACTGGGGTCAATGCCTCGACTTCCTCAAAACCATCGGCAAGAAATACATAAGATTCTCTCATAGCTTTTCGTTTTAATTCATTAGTGATAGTGTATATGTGTGTAATCTCTCTAACTCATTTACAAAGATAACAAAATATTCAGAATATTTGTAAATATTATTCAAAATATTTTTTCAGATTACAATTTTACTACACAATTCACCTGTCAGGCATCATCCTCCTTTCGTGTTGTCAAACCTGCGAATACTGTTTTGTCACATCGCGAATACATTGAAGCCCCCGTCTACAACAGCTACTGTTCCTGTCACAAACGATGACGCGTCGGAAATAAGATACTGAATTGTGCCGCATAGCTCCTCAGCGCGTCCGAAACGCTTGAACGGTGTCTGACGTATCACGTCCTGACCACGTTCTGTATAGCTGCCGTCGGGATTGGTGAGCAGACTGCGGTTCTGATTTGTAAGGAAGAAACCGGGAGCAATGGCATTCACACGTATCTCAGGCGAGAATTTTGTAGCCACCTCGTTAGCCATAAACGCCGTGAAATTTGAGATTCCCGCTTTCGCTGCCCCGTAACCCATCACTCTGGTCAGCGGTCGGAAAGCAGCCATCGAGGAGAAGTTGACAATCGTTCCTTTCCCCGCCTCGACCATAGGTTTGAGAAACACCTGCGTCGGTATTACGGTTCCGGTAAGGTTCACATTAAGCACCCTCTCGAATTCCGAGACATTGACATCAAAAAACGTACCTGAGGGAGGAATTGTAGCTCCGGGCATATTCCCCCCGGCGGCATTCAATAGGGAGTCAACCTTGCCGTAGGCGGCAAGAATATCGGCACAATTACGCTCCACCACATCTTTGTCCATCACATCTGTGACAAGAAACATGGCTTCACCTCCGTTATCCTTTATCTCCTTGACTATGGCATCGCCCTCTTCCTTGCGACGGCCGAGAATCACAACCTTCGCACCTTCGGAGGCAAGATACTTGCCTATGCAGCTGCCGAGCACACCGGTGCCCCCGGTGATGACCACCACCTTATCCTTAACTGAAAATATATTGCTCATATTCGAATTCCTTTAAAT
>NZ_CAJMXD010000153.1:0-6705 GCF_905219685.1 Barnesiella sp. CU968 | reverse complement strand
GCAATAGGCATTCCGAGCCCCATTTCTGATGCCGCATGTATTCTCAGTTGATGTGTGCGCCCTGTGACAGGCTTAAACTCTACGCGGCTTCTTCCACCTTCTGCACCGGTGAATTCGTAATAGGTAAGAGCATCCTTGCCGCATTCAATATCCACGCGCTGACGCGGTCTGTCAAGCCAGTCCGGAGATAAAGGCAGATCAATATGTCCGCAACGGGAGATTCCGAGAGACCGGTAATCTCCTTCAAGTTCGGCAACATACGTCTTTTTCACCTTTCTTGTGGCAAAAAGCGACTGCATGACCTTGAGAGTGTCGTTCCCGAATGTGGCTATAAGCAGACCGGAGGTGTCCTGGTCAAGACGATGAGCCATTCTGACAGACCTGCCGGAGCCATATTTCTCCTCAAGCCACTGCTGCACGGAAACCGCGTTCCCCTTACCTGGCACAGAGAGCATTCCAGACGGTTTGTCAACCACACAGAACCATCTGTTCTCATATATGATTTCCGGATTCCGGACTACCGGTTGCCCACAACCACTTTCCAGAGGTGGATATACATCAAGACCCTGCAGCATCCAGCCCAGCACCGGAAGACATTTCCCGCGACAGGCGGGATAATACGCGCCATCTATCCTTATTTCTCCGCTCTTGGCATGTCCATACCAATATTCGGCAATCGCTATTGGCTTCCAGCCGCGCAGATAGGCAGCCTGTAAAAGTTTGGGTGCACAGCACTCCCCTGCTCCGGATGGAGGAATCTTCAGTGGTGTTTCTGCAAAAATCTCACTCAGTGTCCTGCTTTCCCCACGCGCGTTAAGCAATGTGAAATTAGAGAAGAGCCATTGCTGCAAAGCTTCGGAATCCATACGGCGCTTCGATTTCAGATCGCCAAGATGAGACTTCGCTTTCTTGAGATTGGCAGCAACGGGGGCAAGATCGGCAATCGTTCTCTTTTTAAGGCGATGAAGTTCTGCTTTTTCAAATTGACTTTGGCGTATCATGGCTGCAATTTCATCTTTATCGGTAATACCCGACTCCCGTTTGGCGCTTCTCGCTATTTTTGACAATCGACACCTCTCTTTATATTCCGAAACCTCCGCTTCAAATTTTTCTTTGGCACGCTCATATTCACTCCTGATCTTGGAAAATTGACCTTCTTCAAATATGGATATATCAATATTCTGACGGGAAATCTCCATTTCTTTTGTTTTAAAATAACCGCCAGGTTGGAGATAATCGAACACCGGACCTACAAATCCGGGATGATAGAAACCTCCGTCACCAAGTTGTCCCGAGAAAGCATAAAGAGTATGACGGAGTCCGCAAGAGTCAGTAGCTATAAGCACACCGAGCATTTTCCCGGCATCAAGCTCACGGAGAAAATTAACGTCCTTAGGGTCATCACTCCCCTTTAGAGTCTCAAGCTTGGCAATCAATTTCCGGAAAGCCTCCTCGCACTCGCCATCCGGCGTATAGTCAAACGGGTTATTCATAATCAGCAAAATTACAAAATATCCAATTTTCTAATTAGCTTTATCACTTACAACTCTTTTAAGCGTTAAATCAACAAGCAATACGGCAGATTCTTTTTCTTCCTGAGGTGCATCTTTCGGACGCCACGCCACAATAAAACGGATGGAAGCCGAAATTACAGAATAGCCTTTATCAGTCCAGAGGCGCAGTTCTCCCTGCATTTTCTGTGACAATTGGGCGATAGCTATGTTCGTACAACAGTCATAAAGATAGTTATTCACAAAGCGAAGTGCCTGGCCCGCCCGGAGTGCAAGTATCTCATTCTTTCGTGATTTGAAAAATCCGAGATTTACATCCTTGAGGGATAACTGCAAAACAATCTCGTCAGGCATGTTATACTGCTGTTGATAGGCTCGATGCTCATCAGCCGGCATATGGTCGAAAAGAGAATCATCTGTATGTATGAACAGACGCTCTTTTGCACGGGTCGCTCCCACATAATACCGACGCAACACTTCATTATGGATATGCTGAGGCTTAGTGATGAGCATATAAACATCGTCAAACTCACGTCCCTTGGCCTTATGGATAGTGGAAACCACTACATCCGCTCCTGATAGATCACAGAAATCCTCGACAGACGATTCGAAGACAAATTCCTTAAAGTCTGTATGATATTTTATCTTATTTGTCTCTTCAAATAATGTAATACACCGTTGCAGGTAATGAAGGCTTGCTGAATCAGCATACATAGCGAAAGTCTTATGTTTCGCCTTTTCCCACACATCATCTGAAATAATCGGTGTATGTACGCCACTATTGATCTGTTTGAGAAACATACGCACTTCCGCCATATTCCAGAACCGGAAACCATCCATACTCTGCACCAACTTACTGTTCAATCCGTGTTTACGCAACAAAGCTACAAGGATGACAGCCTCCTCATTTGTCTGAGTCAACACGCAAGTGGAGCCTCCTCCATAATTAGCCAACAAATCATCGACAAGAGGCTTATACATTATATGCGAAACATGATGACGGATGCCGACAAAACCTTCTTTATGATTCATGGAAATGATGGCATCACTCTTCATTCTACCTTTTATGCCATTCACAAATACGTTTGCAAAATCAACCACATGTCGTGAACTGCGGTAGTTACCAGTCATTTCAATAAATCGAGCTTCCGATTCTTTCATCATCTGAGTCATGTAGCGGGAGTCTGAGCCACGGAATTCAAATATATTCTGGTCATCATCACCAACAGCAATAACGCGCATTTCCTCGTTGGATTTCATCAAGGCATGTACCAAGGCATACTCCTCCTTACTCATATCCTGCGCTTCGTCAATGACCAGAACCGTTTTGGCAATACGATTTGGCTCCACATCTCTATTATTAATCATCTGAGCCGCGCGAGCTACCACATCCTCAACGTCTTCAAGATTGCCGATTCTACCCAACAAATCAAAACAATAGGAATGAAAAGTCTTTATTTCAACAAAGTGGGCGGCATTGCCAATAAGTCCCAGCAGACGCTGCTTGAACTCTATCGCCGCAACACGCGAAAAAGTGAGCATCAACAACTGTTCATGTTTTACATCTTCAAGCAATAGCAATGAGGCGAGCTTATGTACCAGAACTCGAGTCTTTCCACTGCCTGGTCCCGCCGCCACCACGATACAACGAGATTCCTTATCGGAAATAATCTCCATCTGTTTTTCGGAGAGAGAGCCAAAAATATGCCTGTATTTCTCCGGAGTGACGTTTCTCTCTATCTCACGCACACGTTCTCCTTTAAAATATTTCGAAACAAACCGCCTGTAATCCATCTGAAAGTAATCCTGTACATACTGTAATGCGGCATTATAGTCACGAACCATTAAATTGGCATATTCACCCACAATATGTACCTGCTGGATCTTCTGTTTGTAAAACTCGCTAAGCATACGGTAATCTTCTTGTTTATAACGCAGCCTGCTATCCTTGACACGACGGATGTCCATGGCATTATAGAGCACAAGAAAACCTCCCTCAAGTTTCAAAGCACCGATCTTTGACAAATAAAGCAATGCCTCTTCCACGTCTTCCAACCGTACATCCTGCATGGTATCCAACAGGGTGTTTCCATTAGCTTTCAAATCATTCAGCAACTCCACTACAGAGAACTGGATTCCATTATTTTTTGTTTCCCCTTCTGTGACTGGCGACATAAGCCCATACAACCACCCTGTTATAAAATGGCATATATCCATACGCCTTTCAAAGCGTTTCAGAGTTGATTCCACATCCATCTGGCAAGACAATTCAATATTGTGTGCGACATCTTCCTTCTTACGCGTATAGCCTTTGACAGTAAGAAAATACAATAATGTGCGGATATCCTTTTCTGTCGCGGTTTCGACACCATTTTTCTGTGCGCTATCGTTCAGTTGTTTGTATGATATACGAAGTGAGTCATCAGATATATGCCCGAGGATGTAACGTTCAAGTGTCATAAACCGTTCCAACAGACGTTTCGACTTGTTTTCNGATTCTCCCGCATCATTCAGAAAAGCAGAAATATCCTTTGAGTCGGCAAGAATGCCCTCTTGACGCATGCGCTCTACGCTGGAGACCACCTCGCTCTTGCTTAGTCCAAGAATGTCTGCCAGATAATCTACGCGCGATTCCGCTTCAGCGTTCTGAGCCTTGGCAATATACTTATGCGATATTAACGACTTTATGATACGCACCGCCTTCTCCACCTCCTCATTCTCGAAAAGCAAGGATTCCGTGATACGCTTACGGGCTTCGTCAATGTTTTTAACGGTTATACCAGTGGCATATACACGCGGCACATTATTTCCTCGCTCCAAGTAACCGGCTTGCTCCAACGCACCCAATGCTGTCCGCACACGTGTCTCTATATCGGATACAGAGTCATCCCAACCTGCCTTTCTGGCTATCTCCAAAGCCGAGCAACATGCGTGCATACGTTGTCTGGTCAAATCCTTCACAGCCTTCCACACCTGCTGTATCTCACTAATACTTAGCTTTGTCTGGTTGAGTAGTATAAAGTGTTTGTCGAGATCAGTATCGCTATACAATACAAAACAACGAGCTTCGAGATCCGGATCCCGACCGGCACGACCTGCCTCCTGGACATAATTCTCTAATGAATCTGAAATGTCGTAGTGTATAACAAGTCCTACATCCTTTTTGTCAACACCCATTCCAAAGGCAGAGGTCGCCACAATTATGCGCACCCGGTCATTCATAAATGCTTCCTGATTGACAATCTTATCATCCGCGTCCATCTTGCCGTTAAAGGGCAAAGCCTTGAAACCGTCTCTCGTAAGCTTCTCTGCCAATTGCCACGTCCGCTTGGTGCGGGAAACATACACTATGGCAGGGCATGATGATTCAGCTATCAATGATCGCAACTTCAGGTACTTGTCATCATCCGTATCAGTGTGGATTACCGAATAACGCAGGTTGGTACGTACTGCCTTAGAAGCAAAAATATGAAGATCAAGGTTGAGTGTCTGTTTGAAGTAGTCGCAAATATCCTGCACCACCTTCTGCTTCGCCGTAGCGGTGAAGCAAGAAACGGGTATTGTCTCACGACACTGTTTGCTCTTTTGGTATTGACTTATAAACTTGCCGATATACTGATAATCCACCCTGAAGTCCTGACCCCAGGAGGAAAAACAATGCGCTTCGTCTACTACAATACGTACAACATGGCGTGCCAGCAATATCTTCTCTATAGTTTTCGATCTAAGCATCTCAGGAGAAATGTACAACAGTGAAGCATCACCGTTCATCACCCGTTGAATGGCTTCCGAACGGCTGATGGGATCCAGCAGACCGTTAATGGTGACAGCGTCCGTAATACCTCTTTCTGCCAGATTATCCACTTGATCTTTCATCAGCGATTGCAATGGCGAGATGACCACTGTAAGACCATGCACCGAACGCCCTTCCATCAGGGCTGGCAACTGGAATGTCAGCGATTTTCCTCCACCCGTAGGAAAGATTGCCAGCAACGATTTATGCTCAACAGCAGCACAAGCCGCATTTTCCTGAAGCGGTTCTCCGCCATAGGTCCGGAACTTATCAAATCCGAAAAACCTTTTCAAATTGACATGCACGTCAAGGTTCTTATTACAATAAATGCAACCTTCTCTGCATTTGGCATGACGGAGAATCCCTACCAGATTCTCCACATTCGGATAATTATTCAGCACCCATGCCGGTGTGATTGAACGATGGTCTGTAGTGTTTATTAATGCAAGCGCATATGCAAGTTCACAGGGGTACTTATTTATAATATTTTCAATATCTGCATGTTCGCAAATCTTGCCTGCATATTCTGAACGAATCAATTCCGCCAATGACTCTTTTCTGCCAACTTTGGCATTGACAAAAGCTAAAAAGCCCTTAAACTCGTCGTAGTCTTTAAGCAATGTTGAAAAAATTAGCTGCGAAATGGTCGAAAGTCTCTTCCATCGAGTTACCTCATCCATCAGCAAGTCACGGGCTTTATCGCAGTCGTTGACAGGATTGTTCAGGTGCTCACTTACCAGCTTGTCATCTTTTAGTAAATGATGATAAGGGCGTTCAGGGAAAAGTAAGGGCGACAAAAACAAAGTATCAACAAATAACCAGTTATCACTTCCCTCACCAAACAGATATTTGGCATCATGATGGATGATGTTATGTCCACAGACAAAATCAACATCCTTCAAAAACATCTTCAACTTCTGTTTGTCTGCAGAATGATATGTTGCACCATCCCACCGCAGAGCACCAATATCATGAATCTTTTTATCCTTTAACCCAACCTCAACATCCACAAATACATATCGGGATGAATCTTGTGACACTTCCCGTGAGCGAGCCGATCTGCTATCTGCCCCGTTTATTGTATCTATTATTTTATTCCAAAAAGACATTTATACTGGATTTGGTAAAGAATTCTTATTAATCACCAAACAGCCAAAACCTTGGATAGACTGACTTTTCTTTGGAATATATCAGAAAGTTTATAGCCATTTTAAGTTTATTGGGATACAACACTTCTCGTTGGCATTTTTCCCATATGCAAATATAGTAATAATTTATGGCACCAATGTCCAAGGAGAAAAAAATACTCCTCTTCTTGAAAAATTGGTAGTGTTTCACTGAGTGTGTCTGAGGCGAGTTCACTCAAGCCTGTAGACCTCAGATGACGATGCAAATTTAATT
>NZ_CAJMXD010000152.1:0-6770 GCF_905219685.1 Barnesiella sp. CU968 | reverse complement strand
CTTTATGATGACTTAAAGAATTTCAAGAAACGCATTTAGCTTTAATTCGTGTTAAAAGTAAACNCACTCTAAGGGATGTGAGTCTGCTTCACTAATACTGTCTGAAACAAAAGGAACAACCGATAACGAATCTGGTGCGGATATGATTGAATCTCCGACACAAACGGTATCCTTATGCTGAATATCTGCCTTTTTCACCTTTCTGAATTTTGGTTCTCTGGTTCCTTTCACAGTCGGAATCCATGGAATTTCAACACCATCGGTGTAATTCTGCTCAAGATCTCTTTTCCCGGGCACAACGATAACAGGCATTCCGATTTCAACAAGTTCCACGAGTTCAAGAATATTCTCGTTTTTCACCCTTATGCAGCCGTGACTTGCCCTCGCTCCGATGCTCCATGGCGCGCACGTGCCATGAATTCCGATCTGCGAAGTGCCAGGTATGCGAAGTCGTATGAACCGAGGTCCGAACTGTCCTTTTTTCTTGGAAGTGACTCCATCGTCATCAGTAAACAGCCAGTCTGTACTGTCGTATATTCCTTCAACGGAAAAGAGTCCTTCAGGAGTTCTTGAGTCCCCTTTTTCATGTTTTGTGCCGAAATTTTTCGCACAAGCCATGCCATATGATTTCTTCTCGACACCGAATTTATCAAACAATATAACTTTCATGCGGCTTTTGTCGACTGCAATAAATCCGCTGTGCCGGTTATTCAGCAGCTTTTTCACATATGAAGTGGATTTATGAATCATGTCAGGTAATATTCCGGCATCGTACTGTTCCCATTTTCCTGAATTTTTCATAAATTCCATCAGGTCTTCGGGCTTCTCGCTATTGACAGTCGAGACTACAGGCTCAATATCCACTATCGAATCCATAGCGACAGATGCAGAGTCGAGAGAACCGGCAAAGACAGCTTCAGACTCAGTGTCCAATTCAGCCTGCACTTTGTCTCGCATACATGACACATTCATCAGCCATGCTGTAAGCCCCAATATGCTATAAACTCCTGCTTTCGACATAAAATTCTTATATATTGTGTAAGATTCATAACTTGCGGCTGCAAAATTAGTTATTAAATCCGACTTTACACAATCTCTATGATGAAATGTTGTATGATTAGCGGAATATAAGGATTTTTTGCTAAATTTGCAGATTGATGGGCAAATCTAAAACCATAGGAATAGCCATACTCGCGATAATCTGGATATGGCTTGTCTGGATGTTATTGGCGGCTACAGGTGTCAATCTCAAGAACCTGCTGATAGTCGTGATGACAGGAATTATCATATTTGTGCCGTTATATAAAAAGTATTTTGGCAGACAATGAATTTACTCAGTCATATCAATAGTCCGAAAGAACTGCGTAACCTCCGGGCTGACCAGCTTCCGCAACTTTGCTCCGAGATACGGGAATACATGATTGATAATCTTTCTCACAACCCCGGACATTTCGGTTCAAGCATGGGTGCGGTGGAGATTATTGTGGCTCTTCATTACGTTTTCGACACCCCGCGTGACCGTCTTGTGTGGGATGTCGGACATCAGGCTTACGCACACAAGCTGCTGACAGGAAGGCGAGATCTTTTCCCGAATCAAAGAACCGCGGGAGGAATCAGCGGCTTCCCATTTCCAGCTGAAAGCAAATATGACACTTTTGTATGCGGACATGCGGGAAATTCTATTTCCGGAGCCCTCGGAATGGCAATTGCCGACATGAACATTCCGGGGGAGGAAGACCGAAAGACAATAGCGATTGTCGGAGATGCCTCGATAAGCAACGGTCTGGCGTTTGAAGGCATCAACAATGTTTCCAACAATCCCAACAATCTTCTTATCATACTTAACGACAATGACATGTCGATAGACAGTCCGGTAGGCGCGATGCACAGGTACCTCTCGGATATGACCACCTCGGCATCTTACAACCGTATCAGGCTCAGAATATACAATCTATTTAAAAAATGGGGACTTGTAAATGATAAAAGGAAAGGATTGCTGCTGCGTTTCAACAATGCGGTGAAATCACTTATCTCCACACAGCAGAATATTTTCGAAGGACTCAACATACGGTATTTCGGTCCTTTTGACGGGAATGATGTTACAAAGGTCGTTAAAGTACTCTCTGATATCAAAGATATGAAGGGTCCGAGGATACTGCATCTCAGAACTGTAAAAGGGAAAGGATACAAAGCTGCGGAAGAGAATCCTCAGGCATGGCATGCACCAGGCAATTTCGATCCCGAGACAGGTGAGAAAATCAGATCTACCTCCTCTTCCACCCCCCTGTGGCAGGAGGTTTTCGGAGAAACTCTTGTCAGGCTGGCGGAAAATAACAATAAAATAGTCGGAATAACTGCTGCCATGTTGTCCGGGACATCCATGAGCAAAATGATGGAGCGTTTTCCCGAAAGAACATTCGATGTCGGCATTTCCGAAGGACATGCCGTAACGTTCGCAGGAGGTCTTGCGGCTGCCGGAATGAAACCATATGTCGCTATTTATTCCTCATTTCTTCAACGCGGTTTCGACNACATAATCCATGATGTGGCGATACAAGGATTACCAGTAGTCTTGTGCATAGACCGTGCAGGCGTTGTAGGAGAAGACGGTGTCACTCATCATGGACTCTTTGATCTGGCATATCTCAAGATAATTCCCGGCATGTGCATTGCGTCTCCTATGGACATCAAATCTTTGAAGGCTTTGATGAAAACAGCGGAAAAGATGTCTGCTCCTATTGCAATCCGTTATCCGAGAGGCAAGGCAAAGGGCGAGAATTCCGATGAAAACGCGATCCCGTTGGCTATAGGAAAAGGAAGACAGATACATGTCGGTGACTCACCGAAGGTAGCTATCCTGACAATCGGTCCTTCCGGCTTTGAGGCATTGGAAGCAGCCAAGGAACTTGAAATCATGAATATGCAAGTTGATGTTTACGACATGATATGGGTTAAACCGATTGATTCCGTCATTCTTGAGAAAGTCGCAAGAAATTATGATGCAGTTGTAACTGTAGAAGATGGAACTGTAAAGGGGGGATTCGGCTCTACCGTCGCTGATTGGTTCAATGATAACGGATATTGCATTCACGTAGAGAAATCCGGGATTCCCGATGAATGGATTACCCATGCTAAAGTCGAGCAGTTGCATTCCCGCTGTGGCATAGATGCATCTGGAATTGTTGAGACTGTAAGGAAAGTATATGCCGGTTTGTCCGTTAAATAATTTTGTCCGTTAAATAATAAAGATTGGTCTGATGAAAATTGTAATAGCAGGTGCCGGTGAAGTGGGAACACATCTTGCCAAGATGCTCTCCAACGAGGATCAGGATATCATTCTTCTTGACAACGATCAGGCTCGTCTTGACGTTATAGATTCCAACTATAACCTGATGACATGGAATGGATCCACATCTTCATTCAGCAGTCTGAGAGATGTCGGCGTATCCAATGCAGACCTGTATATCGCTGTAACTCCATATGAAACCCGCAATATAACCAGCTGTGCGATCGCAAAAAGACTCGGAGCAAAGAAAACTGTTGCAAGAATCGACAACAGCGAATTCCTTAACCCTGACAACGGTGCGATCCTTAAGGATGTAGGTGCTGATTTTCTTATATATCCCGAGAACATCGCAGCACAGGAAATAGCAGTGGCACTATATCATAATTGGGCAAGATATTGGGGAGAACTTCATAATGGAGGCTTATTGCTGATCGGAGTCAAATTGCACGGAGATTCACCACTGTTAGATTGCAAACTAAGGGATCTGCCGGTAAAGACACATGATTTTCATGTCGCTGCAATCAAGAGGAACAATGAGACGATTATTCCAAACGGTAACGATGAAATCAGACGTGACGATATCGTTTATTTCATAACGACTCCTCCATTTATACAGGAAGTGAGGGAGATCTGCGGCAAAAAGAAACGCATTATAAAAAAAGCGCTTATCGTGGGAGGAAGCAGAATAGCGCAACGTTTCGCAAAACTCTACAATGAAGAATTTCATATAAAGATCATTGATAACGACCGTGAGAATTGCGAAAATATGGCAACAATTCTGCCCAATTGCGAGATAGTCTACGGAGATGCTCTTGACATTGAGGTATTAAGGGAAAACAACATTTATCAGTATGACGCGTTTCTGGCTTTGACAGACTCCTCGGAGACCAATATACTATCGTGTCTTACGGCAAAAGAATTCGGAGTGCCGAAAACAATTGCAGATGTAGAAAACCTCCAGTTCCTCAGTCAGGCTGAAAATCTTAATATCGGCACAACAATCAATAAAAAACTTTTTGCTTCAAGCCATATATTCAAGATTCTACTTGATGCTGATGAAAGCAACTCTAAATTCCTTGCTCTCGCCGATGCGGAGGTCGCGGAAATATATGTGAAACATAATGCCAAGATCACAAAATCTCCGGTTAAAGACCTTAAGTTGCCGTTTGGCATGACTTTGGCGGCTTTGGTAAGAGAGAACGAGATTCAGCTGATTAATGGTAACACTCATATTCAAGAAGGTGATTTTGTGGTGGTATTCTGTCTTTCGGGTACAATCCATAAGATCGAAAAGTGGTTTAACTGATATTTTATGTTATCCTACAAGAAACATCGATATTATATCAATATGCCGATGCTCTTGAGAGTAATCGGTTATCTTCTTGTCATAGAATCCCTGTTCATGCTGATTCCGTGCATCATCGCTCTTATTTACGGTGAGGATTCATTTATGGATTTTCTAATATGCGCCGGCATATCCGGTGCTTGCGGAGGCGGAATGATGATGCTTAAGCCCAAAACAAAAGAAATGGGGAAAAGAGAGGCTATTCTGCTTACAGGAATGACATGGGTCATATTGTCGTTGTTCGGAATGCTTCCTTTTCTTTCCGTAGGCACTCATCTCTCGGTTTCAGACGCTTTTTTTGAAACAATGAGTGGTTTCACAACAACAGGAGCCTCTGTTTTGAATACACTGATCGGTATTCCCAAATCCATTCTTGCCTGGAGATGTGTGGTACAGTGGGTAGGTGGGCTTGGAATCATTCTTTTTACGCTGGCAGTTGTGCCAATGCTTAATTATTCGGGAGGCATGCAGCTTTTCAATGCAGAGGTTACAGGCATAACCCACGATAAACTGCGTCCCAGAGTCAGCTATACGGCTAAAGGATTATGGGGAGTGTATATACTTCTTACCATTCTGCTTATAGTGTGCCTCTCGTTCTCAAAAATGAGTTTTTTCGATGCCTTCTGTCATGGTCTTTCAACAATATCGACCGGAGGATTCTCCACATCTGACATGAGCATAGCACAATGGAATTCAATATATCTCAAAATTGTGATGTGTGTGTTTATGTTTCTTGGCGGTGTGAATTTTTCCTTACTGTTCAATCTGTTGACAGGCAAAGGCGGAAATCCTTTCAAAAATACGGCTTTCAAATGTTATGTAGTAATTATATTGGTCTGTTATATCGGATTTGTAATTAACATACTCATTGAAGGTCTTGCCGAAAACTGGGAGTATCTTACCATTGATCCTCTGTTCCAGACAATATCCATCCTTTCGTCCACAGGTATAACAGAACCCAATTTTCACGACTGGGGTTCAATATCTATTGCCCTGCTGTTGGTGATGATAGTTATGGGGTCTTGTGCGGGAAGCACTTCGGGCGGAGCGAAAGTTGACCGGTTTGTAGTTCTTTTCAAATTCCTTAAAAACGAGTTTTATAAAATGATGCATCCCTCCACCGTTACAACTGTGACAATCAACGGCAAGGGAACATCAGGCTCCGTCGTGCAAAAAACTCTGGCATTCCTTTTTCTTTACGTGATGGTAATATGTATAGGAGGTCTTGCTATGAGCCTTATGGGACTCCCCCTGTCGGATTCATTCTTCTGCGCTTTATCCGCCATCTCAAATACCGGACTCGGCACCGAGGTTACAGGCCTTTCGGAAAATTACGCGCTTATACCGGATGCAGCCAAATGGCTTCTGTCACTTATAATGCTTATCGGGCGTCTTGAGATATTTACCATCCTTCTGCTTTTCACCCCCACATTCTGGAAGAGATAGAATACGCTGGCAAGGGAGATACTGCCCTTTCTTGCCGGTCATGTCTGCGTAGTGCACTGCATGACGCAGGCAGACATGATAACACGCAAGGCAAGAAGTACAATTGTCACCCCATTTCGGTTTTGATCCGACAATCGATATATTTCCGACAGGACACGCTGTCGAACAGGCTCCACAGCCCGTGCAATCATCTGTAGAGTGCCATTTGGATGGTTTTATTCCCCATTTTTTGAAAAGAGGATAAACTATTCGTGTTTTCAAGGTTGGGAAATAACCTATAGTAACCTTTTCCTCCCATTCGGCATTGAGTATTCTGGAAGCTATTCTTCTTACTTCCATACGAGCCTTGTCAATCTTGTCTATTCTCAGAGAATCAGAATCAACGTCAAAGCCAGGCAAGAGAACATAGGTATTGGGCATTATCACACTCCAGCATCCACGAAGTTCAATATTCACAGATTTAAGCAATTTCCTGAACATACGGTGGGCATCTCCTGTTTCATCCCCGCATGTCGCAACCATCCATACAGGTATGTCATTATCGTGTATGAAAGTGACTATATCCTTAGACAAGCATTGCACAAAATCACACATAACCGGGGGGACGCCCCAGGAATAAACGGGAAAAACAAAACCAATGCTATCCGCCGTCTCAGCGGTTATACTTCCGCCCGGATTTAATCCGCATATATC
>NZ_CAJMXD010000151.1:0-6779 GCF_905219685.1 Barnesiella sp. CU968 | reverse complement strand
CTTTATGCCGGGCGTCAGCTCGTCGGAGCGACGGCGGGCTGATGTGAAGTCGGGAGGGTTGAGCACGGCGTCGAATATGCGGCAGAAGGGAGCAGTGTAGGCTGGATTCTTCCCGAGAGTGATCATGTAGTAGGAGACGGAACGGTAGTCGTGGGTGTGACAACGACGCTTCATGCTCGGAATCTTGTCGCGGTGTGGTGGTTGAAAAGCCATAGGTCTCGTGGGTTGAGAATGAAAACTCGTGTTCGAGAAGTAATCGATGAGAGATAAGGAAAAAAGAGGAAAGAAGGTGGGAAGGGAAGGTAAGGAGGGAAGGGGCGAGGATGAGTGGGGTCAGGAGAGGTGCTGCCAGTGGGTGAGGAACCTGTCGGTGACGGTGGTGACGGCGTTGTGCTTTTCCGCGATGCGGCGCCCTTCTGCTGCCATGGCGGGGAGACATGCGGGATCGAGGATGAGACTACGGAATCTCTCTTTCCATTCGAGGTCTGACACTAACGGAGACAGAGGGATGATGGCTCCGGTGTCGGGCTCTCCGATGTATTCGTAATATTCGGGCTGTGCGCCGGTGGCGGCGACTCTTCCGAGTGCCATCGCCTGAAAGGCGTTGGTGCCGGGTGAGTAGGAGTATAATTGGTCGAGAACTATATGACTCTCGCTCATTCTGCGGAGGTATTCGGCAAGGGGAAGGTTGCGCACGCATGTGACCGAACATCTGCCGGGCATCTCTTTTTCGAGTTCAAGGCAGATCCGAAGCATTCTTGCAGTGCCTTTCTGGATTTCCATCCCCTGGCGCATGCCGATAAACAGACGGATGCGGTCTGACAAGTCGCCGGCGGAGAGTGCGGGTACTTTGGGCAATGAGGCGAGGTCAACGGGGATGTTGGTGAATGAGAGTCGGTCGCCGAGATAAGGGCGCGCTGCAATGTCGTATTCGGGCAATACTGCCATCGCTCCGTCAATATTGGAGTATATGTAATCGCAGAATTCTTTCATTCCGGGAGCTGTCCATAGGGCGCCATGGCGGGTGGCAAACTCGAATTCCGAGGGCTTGCCGGCTGACTCAAATTCAGAGAAGCGGAAAGTTCTGGCTTCGAGACAAGTCTTTACGAAATAATAGTCGTTGCCTGCGAGTGTGAGAAACACCGAACGGTTGTTTTTCCTGAGAATATCGAAGAAGTATTTTATCTTGCCGGGCTTGAGCGAGAGGAAATGGGGGTTGATGAGCTGAACGACATCGTAATCCCGGAGTGAAGGAAGAATCTTGAAAATCTGATACAGATAGCTGACTGCACCGAGTCTGCCCGGCGCGCGCTCCAGAAGGATATCCTTGTCAGTGTCCATGTATCTGCCTCCGTCGGAAATGACGGTGATGTGGTGACCGCGCCGACGCAATTCACCGGCTAAACAGGCGTGGAGGTTGGAATAATCTCCGAAAAAAAGGATTCGCATTGTCAGGTTGTTTCGTTTTGATTATGCAAAAATAATTAAAAATGCCGAAAAGAGGACAAACAGCGGCAAATACAATTTTTTTTTATTAAATTTGCACATTGTTATTTAAACAATTTCTCAGATGAAACCGAGACACATTCTAATGTCCTTTTTGATGCTGTGCTCTATCATGGCATTTGCCATTACAGACCAGCAGGTTATAGATTATATCAAACAGCAGACTGCCGCCGGCAAATCAGAGCAGCAGATCGGCAAGGAGCTGATGGCAAAAGGAGTTACGCCTGAACAGGCGAAGCGTATCAAGGCACAGCTTGAGTCTCAGCAACATGGTGAGACTCAGGCTACGAGACAGACGGTAACATCGGCTGAGTCGGAGCGTAAGCATAACGCTGCGGAGGATGTTTCGGTGTCTTCGATCGAAAATATGCAACGCGAGATAGAGAAGGGTGATGCCATGTCGGGTTCGGGCCGCAAGATCTACGGACATCAGGTCTTCAATTCGCAGTCGCTTACTTTCGAGCCAAGCGAGAATCTCGCCACTCCTCAGAATTATCGTCTCGGTCCCGGCGATGAGGTCGTGATCGACATATGGGGCACATCGGAAGATCATATGCGCCAGACAATATCGCCTGAAGGGAGCATAATGATCTCCCAGATCGGTCCGGTGTATCTCAATGGTCTGACAATCAAGGATGCCAATCAGCATATCAAAAGTGCGTTCTCACGTAAGTATGCGGGAATGAATGATGCGGAAACTGACATTCAGGTGACTCTCGGTCAGGTTCGCACCATACAGGTGGATATTCTCGGAGAGGTGGCGACACCGGGAACCTTCCGCATGTCTCCGTTCTCATCTGTGTTTCATGCCTTATACAGGGCAGGTGGTATCAACGATATAGGTTCGCTCCGCAATATACAGGTTCTGCGTAACGGCAAGAAGGTTGCAGGAGTGGATATATACGATTATCTTTTCAAAGGGAAAACCTCAGGAAATATCCGTCTGCAGGAGGGGGATGTGATTATTGTTCCTCCGTACGAGCAGCTTGTCAACATAGACGGGAACGTTAAGCGTCCGATGTATTATGAGATCAAGCCTGACGAGACGGTTAAAAGTCTTCTCGATTATGCCGGCGGATTTACCGGTGACGCTTACGGCGGGATGGTGCGTCTGTCGCGCCAGTCGGGCACGGAAAACGAGCTTTACAACATTGACCGGGGAGAGTTCGCGACTTATCGTCTGCAGGACGGCGATATCATAACTGTCGGAACAATCCTTGACCGTTATGCCAACCGGGTAGAACTGAAAGGAGCCGTATACCGTCCTGGCATGTTCGCGATCGGAGACGGTCTGAAAACCGTGAGAGATCTTATTGACAAAGCCGACGGCGTTACTGAAGACGCTTATACAGACCGCGTGCTCCTTTACCGCGAGGGTCCGGAGAAGCAGCTTGAGGTAGTCGCACTTGACCTGAAGGATATCCTGAGAGGCGCGGCTCCCGACATTACGCTCAAACGCAATGACATGCTTGTTATCTCAAGTGTCAACGAGCTTGAAGAACGCGGTGATGTCTACATAGGCGGTCAGGTTGCTCGTCCGGGCGCGTATCCTTATGCTGCCAACAGCACTGTCGAAGACCTTATTTTTCAGGCAGGCGGTCTGCTTGAGGGTGCGTCTACGGCACGTGTGGATATCTCCCGCAGGATTGTGGATCCTTCGGCAACGGAGGCTACAAACCAGCTTGCGCAGGAATTTACCGTTTCTATAGAAAACGGTCTTGCCATAGGCAAAGGAAAGGGATTCAGACTGAAACCCTACGACAGGGTAGAGGTGCGCCGCAGTCCCGGATATGCACCTCAGGAGACAGTTGCGATCGACGGAGAAGTGCTCTTTGCCGGAACATATACATTACGCAAAAGAAACGAACGCCTTTCGGAGTTTGTGACGCGTGCCGGAGGACTCATCGATGGCGCATACATCAAGGGCGCCCATCTCTCTCGCCGTCTGTCTGAGTCGGAACTTGCGGCACGCAAGGAGGCTCTGAGACTCGCGATGTCAAACAACTCCGAGAATATGGGTGATTCGATAGCCATTGACAAGATTGACCTGTCGAATATGTATAATGTGGGAATCGATCTTGAGAAAGCACTCGCCAATCCAGGAAGCGACTATGACCTTGTACTGATGCCGGGAGACTCCCTTTATGTTCCGGAGAAGCAGAGTACTGTAAAGATTTCCGGCGATGTCATGTTCCCGAATGCCGTTATCTACGAACCAGGCAAGAAACTGAGCCACTACATCAATCAGGCAGGCGGTTACGGACAGCGTGCCAAGAAAGGGAAGGCATTCATAGTGTATATGAACGGAACTGTGGCAAGAGCCAAACGTAACACTCCCATAGAACCCGGCTGTCATATAATTGTGCCGTCGAAACCTCAGAACGGTGGAACAGACTGGTCGAAGATTCTGACTCTCACAACCGGATTCATGTCGGTAGCGACAATGGTGGCAACGATACCGAACCTATTCAAGTAGCCTCAAATAAAACTGACAATGCAGGAAACCGATAATAAAGCCAGAGTAGGCGAGGAAAAGGAGATAGACCTTCTTGAACTTGCGTCAACACTCTGGAAACAGAAGAAGAAACTGATAAAATGGAGCTTGTGCGGAGCACTTGTCGGACTTGTGGTGGCTTTCAGCATACCGAAGGAGTATACCACTTCGGTCAAGCTCGTGCCGGAATCAACAGAGGGGAAATCGGCGGGAGGAGGTCTCGGCGCACTTGCATCGATGGCAGGTCTTGGCAGCAACTTCTCTTCCGGTTCGGATGCTTTCTATCCGCAGCTTTATCCTGATGTGTTGAGTTCCGTGCCATTCACCACCGGACTTTTCGATGTAAAGGTAACAACAGATGAGAAAGGCGGCAACCGTACCATGACCGTGCGCGAATATATGGAGAACGAGACTTCGGCACCCTGGTGGAGTGCGATTCTCGGTTTTCCTCGCAAACTTCTGGGTATGGTGACCGGTGGCGTCAAGGAAACCGACGGTAAGCATCAGCTTGACAACTTCCGTCTGACACCCGAGGAAGATGCGCTTGTGACATCGTTGAACAACCGTATATCCGCCACTGTCGATACCAAGACGTCTGTTGTGACCATCACCTCCAAGATGCAGGATCCTCTCGTATCTGCAGTGCTTGCCGACACTGTTGTCTCAAGGCTCCGCGACTTCATCACGGATTATCGCACGAGCAAGGCGCGTCATGACCTCGACTATGCCATGAAGATCAATAAGGAGGCGAAGGAGAGCTATTACAAGGCGCAGCAGCGTTATGCCGACTATCTCGACCGCAACCAGGGTCTGGCTTTTCATTCCGCTCAGACAATGCGCGAGCGACTCGAGAACGAGATGACCCTCGCCTTCAATCTTTATAACCAGACGGCGCAGCAGGTGCAGCAGGCGCAGGTGAGAGTGCAGGAGAGCACACCGGTATATGCGGTGGTCACACCCGCCACGGTTCCTGTCAGAGCATCCAGTCCCCGTAAGGTCATGATACTTGTCGGCTTCACGTTCCTTGCGTTTGTGGCGTGTGCCGGATGGATTCTTTTCATATCTCCTTTGGTCGACTCGCGCAAGAAGGCGTCAGCAGGAGAGAAGAATGAAACGCCTAACTGACAGACTATAGCACTTTGAGGAAAACGATATTTTTATTGACAATACTCCTTGCGGCATTGACCGCCGAGGCGAAAGACCCGGAAGAGGATTTCCTTTCGGGTCTTGTGCGTGCCGTAGGAACAGTTGTCGAAGCGTCATCATCCGAGGATAAGGACTACATATCGGATCTTGTGGGTACTGTAAGGCGCAAAGGAGACAATCGAGAGGATGAAACAGACGGAAATGTCTCTACAGGAGCCTTGCGGTTTATCACGTATGCATACAGCAAACCCTCTTATACTCCCTCCGCGTTGTCTTATGCGCCGCAACAGGCATATGGCACCGGCAATTCCCTTTTCAGTCCCGAATGGGGGCGAATCACCTCCGGTTTCGGATACAGGGCGCGGTTCAAACGCGTACACAAAGGGATAGACATCGCGATGAATGTCGGAGATACCGTGCGGGCGATAATGTCTGGAGAGGTTAAGCGTGTAGACTATGAGGCGGGAGGTTACGGCAATTTCATTGTCATTGAGCACGACAACGGCATGGAAACGCGTTATGCGCACCTGTCGCGAGCATTGGTTGATGCCGGACAGCGGGTGTTTTCCGGTCAGGTCATAGCTCTCAGCGGCAACACAGGAAACTCCACAGGTCCGCATCTGCATTTCGAGACCCGTGTGAACGGAGAGGCGGTGAACCCGCTTTCCCTCTTGTCCCCGGCTTCCGACCGCAACAGGACAGCGGCGGGAGGGTCTGCGACAGGCCGCGGCACATATGTTGTCAGGCAAGGCGATACGTTGAAAAAGATTTCCGAAAAATCGGGTGTTTCCGAAACGCGGTTATGCCAGCTGAATCTCGTAGCGCGAGATGAGCGTCTTCAGCCGGGACGTATGCTAAAGCTGAGATGACGGACTGCTAAAAGTGTGCAGGTTTCCTGACGTGGCAGGCGTGTCTGCCTGGCAAAAAGAAATTTTAACGTGGATATTATGAGAATATCCGCGTTTTTTTATATCTTTGCAAATTGAAGAGGCATATCTTTTCGTAATATACAGTTGATATCCATGTCGTGGCGATTACCTGCCGATATGGACAACCACCGGAAAAGCACCTGTACAGGCTCGTTCCGGAGACCGGCGCCGATTGGCATCCCGGCGGTTGTGAATGATGCGCAGTCAGGATGTGATTCCTTTGCCGCGCATGAAGAAAAGGTATGCGCTTCCCAATTTATCCCACCCTTTTTTATGGACGAAAGCAACTGGTTTGCAATCAAGACACGACGGGACTTTTATGCAGAGGAATCCCTAAGACCGGTGTGCGATGAGGTGTTCTTTCCCACGCATATAGTTCGGGAACCGTCTGGAGTAAAAAGGGTCAAGGCGATTATACCGCGTGTTCTCTTTATCAAGACTTCGGCGCGCAATGCGCTTGCATTGGAAACAGCCGGTAGAACGGATCCGGCGGCACCTGTACGATTCTGGATCTACCGTTATCCTGATAGCAAAGATATACAGATTATTTCCAGTTCTCAGATAAATATTCTCAAGCTGCTAACAGCTGAAGACTCCACGCGTTGCGAAATCTTCAACAAACGCGATTTCCACGAGGGTCAGCGCGTGCGCATAACAGGTGGTGAATTTGAAGGGTATGAAGGTTACGTGCAACGGGTGAAAAA
>NZ_CAJMXD010000150.1:0-6807 GCF_905219685.1 Barnesiella sp. CU968 | reverse complement strand
CAATCATCAGCATGACATCGATCGGGGGTGAAGTAGGCTGAAGACCGAAGACGAACACCAGTATCGCCATTCCTACACCGCCCATGACGCCAAGGCCGATGCCTCCGAGACGCGCTCCGACGATGATTGCAGCCAAAACAAATAAAAGTTGTAGTGTCAGCATAGCTTTTATATAAGGTTTCACAAAAAGCCATTTTAAGAAATCTTTGCAATTCTTATGTGACTTGTTCATATTATTAAACTATAAATCTTAAAAATGGTTTTGCAACGTTTTAATGTTTAATAACATTTTTGCAGAAATTCGTAATTCTTTTCTCTACCGTGACTCGCCACAAAACCAATCCTCTTCCCCTTTTGTTAAAAAAATATCATTGCATCAGCCTTGCATCGGAACCTGAAGAATCAGGATGCACGTGATAAGAAACAGTTTCCAAGGCTACCGCAGTGCTTCAGGAACCGTCAGTTTCAACTGTTTCTGAATAGCTTTGAAAAACACAAAAAACATTAAGTTATGGATTGCTTTATACAAACGCTGAGAGACAACCCGGCGATTGCGATTTTCCTGACGCTGGGAGTTGGATTTCTTGTAGGCAAACTGAAGTATAAGACATTCTCGCTGGGAAATGTCACTTCGGTTCTGCTTGTCGGTGTTCTTGTCGGACAACTCGACATCCCTGTTCCCGGACCGGTGAAATCAGTATTCTTCCTACTCTTCCTTTTTGCAATCGGATACAGTGTGGGTCCCGAATTCTTCAGGGCATTGAAAGGCACTGGCATAAAACAGGTGCTGTTTGCCGTGGTCATGTGTGTGATATGCTTTGCCGTGACATGGGGTGTCGCCCTGCTTTTCCACTATAATGTCGGAGAGGCATTGGGACTGTTTGCCGGTGCACAGACAATTTCCGCAGTGATAGGTGTCGGGCAGGACGCCATAGGAAACATGAATGCCTCGGCTGCCGATAAAACGGCATGGAGCAACATAATACCGGTATGCTACGCCGTGACCTATATATTCGGCACGATCGGTTCCGCATGGATTCTCGGCTCGCTCGGTCCGGCAATGCTCGGCGGTCTGAAAAAGGTGAGAAAGGAAACGGCAGACCTTGAGAAATCGATGAACAGCAGCGGTGTCGATGACGACCCGGCATATATCAACGCATTGAGACCGGTGGTATATCGCGCTTACGAGGTCAAAGGAGATTTCTTCTCCTCGCCGCGCACTGTAGCTGAAATCGAGCAACACTTCACCGATGAGCACATGCGTGCATATGTGGCACGTATAAGGACGGAAGACAAGTTTATCGACAATCCCGACGGTGATGTCAAGGTCTCGCAAAATGATATTATCGTTGTCAGCGGACGCCGGGAGACTCTCGTCAGCGGCGAGGGATGGATAGGTCCCGAAGTCGCGGATGACGCTCTGCTCTCTTTCCCGATAGAGAAAGTTCCTGTGATGATTGCACGCAAGCAGCTTGACGGAAAGACAATAGAAGACCTGCGTCATATGCCGGAAATGAACGGTGTGCTGATATCCGCAATCACGACGGCAAACGGAGCCTCAATTCCTGTTCTCGCCAAGACGGAACTTCACCGCGGATATACCATGACCCTGCAAGGAAGAGATGCGGATATCAAAAAAGCATCTTCCATAATCGGGTATGTAGACAAACCGACAAACCAGACCGACATGATTTTCGTAGGTCTCGGAATCTTCATCGGTACTATAATAGGAGCCATAACGATTCATCTCGGCGGTATACCGGTAAGTCTCTCCACAAGCGGAGGAGCGCTCATCGCCGGTCTTGTCCTTGGCTGGCTGCGCTCGAGACACCCGACTTTCGGAAAGATTCCAACTTCTTCGCTATGGATTCTAAATAACATGGGACTCAATATGTTTATCGCTGTGATAGGTATAGAATCCGGACCTTCGTTCGTGCAAGGCATACAGCAGGTGGGATGGATGTTGTTTGTAGCCGGTGTGATCGCAACTACTCTTCCGCTGATTCTCGGCATATGGATCGGCGACAAAATCTTTAAATTTCCGGCGGCTATTAATCTTGGATGTAACGCAGGTGCCCGCGTCACTACCGCCTCGCTCGGCGCCATACAGGATTCGCTCGGTTCCACTCTCCCGGCAATGGGTTACACCGTGACATATGCGATTGGCAATACTCTGCTGATCCTTATGGGAGTGATAATGGGCATTATCATGTAAATTCAGAATATAAAAACAGTTTTATGAAGTATTATGAAAACAAAAGATCAGATCAGAGAATATGAGAAAGCACTCGAAGAGATGAGTCCTTTCGAAATCAAGGATACGCTGATTAAGATGGCGAAAAAAGGGTCGGAGACCACTACCGACACATTCCTTAACGCCGGGCGTGGAAACCCCAACTGGATAGCCACGGCTCCACGCGAGGCGTTTTTTCTTCTCGGTGTATGGGCTGTGGAGACTTGCCGCAATGAAGCCTATTCGAAACCGGGCGTTGCCGGAATGCCTCCTGAAGAAGGCCTGGGCGACAGCCTGAAACTCTTTCTTAAAGACAATGCGGCGAGACATGGCGCGCATCTTCTTCTGAATGCCATCGATTATGCGGAAACTGAACTCGGCATATCAGCCGATTCGCTGGCTTATGAATGGGCAGACGGCATAATCGGCGACCACTATCCCACCCCGGTCAGGATGCTTGTCAATGCAGAAAAGATCGTACTGGCATATCTGGCGCAGGAAATGGGCGACAATGCACCCGGTCTTGGAAAGGAATATGACCTTTTCGCAACAGAAGGCGGCACTGCTGCAATGTGTTATATTTTCGACTCCCTGCAGGCAAACCACCTTCTGAAGAAGGGTGATTCCATCGCGCTGATGGCTCCTATCTTCACGCCTTATATAGAAATCCCGCAACTTGACCGCTACAGTTTTGATGTAACCAATATTTACGCGGACTCTACAGACAAAGACGGCTACCACACATGGCAATATCCCGTAGAGGAGATGGATAAACTGCGGGATCCTAAAATGAAACTTGTCTTCCTCGTGAATCCGTCCAACCCGCCGAGCTACAGGCTAAGTCAGGATTGTCTCGACTATCTTGTGGATGTCGTAAAGAAAGACAACCCTGACCTGATGATCGTAACGGATGACGTATACGGCACTTTCGCCAAAGATTTCAAGAGCCTGATGTATGTGCTGCCACGGAACACACTCTGCGTCTATTCCTTCTCAAAATATTTCGGTGCCACAGGATGGCGTCTTGCGGTTATTGCCGCCGCCAAGGAAAACATATTCGACAGGCTCATATCTCAGGAATCCAAGGAATGCCTTGAGGATCTTGACAAAAGATACGGATCCCTCTCGCTGCACCCTGAGAAAATCCGCTTTATAGACAGAATGGTTGCTGACAGCAGGTCTGTGGCACTGAACCACACCGCCGGACTGTCGACTCCCCAGCAGATTCAGATGTCGCTTTTCTCTCTGATGTGTCTGCTCGACAAACGAAACGTATATAAGAAGAAGATGCAGGATATGGTGGAAGACCGTCTTGAAGCTCTTTGGAAAGGCACCGGTTTCAGGCTTATGGAAGATCCGTTGCGC
This sequence comes from Barnesiella sp. CU968, assembly GCF_905219685.1. Taxonomy (NCBI): domain Bacteria; kingdom Pseudomonadati; phylum Bacteroidota; class Bacteroidia; order Bacteroidales; family Barnesiellaceae; genus Barnesiella; species Barnesiella sp. CU968. Next base: position 3,209 of record NZ_CAJMXD010000150.1, on the reverse strand, counting down.
GTAGGATACTACAGCGAGATCGACCTTATGCTGTGGGGAAGCAAGATATATGGTGATGACTTCTGCAACTGGCTAAAAGCCAATTACGAACCGATAGACATAGTGCTGCGTCTCGCCCGCCAGACTTCTGTTGTTCTCCTCAACGGCAGTGGATTCGACGGTCCGTGCTGGTCAGTCAGAGCTTCTCTCGCCAACCTCGACGAGATTGATTATCTGAAAATCGGATCGGCTTTACGCTCTATTCTCGACGGTTACTACGAAGAGTATAAAAAAGCAAAGTAAAAACTGTATGACAAGTAAGCGTTGAAAATCCGCTTATATGCAATTTCCCGGAAATATTTACGACTCCGGACTCGACTGCCAATGACGAGTCCGGAGTCTCCATGTCTGACCGGACAAGAGCCGATATAAAACAAAATAAATGATATTTGGAACGTTTTATGTTTTTAAACGTTTTACAATTAGAAATCTTTAATTATATTTGTGGATTCATTCCTCGCCTCGCAAACTTTGTTTCAAAAGACACGGAATGACAATAGAGATTATACCTTAAATATAAACCATAAACATTTTTACAATGGAGACCACATCTAAAAAAGGATTTCGCGAAGAATCCGACCTTCTCGGCACACGCGAGATTCCTGATTCAGTTCTTTATGGTGTTCAGACACTTCGAGGAATAGAAAATTTTGAAATCAGCAAGTTTCACCTGAAAGATTACCCCTTGTTCATCAAGGGACTCGCAATCACCAAATGGGGTGCTGCCGTTGCAAACCACGAGCTTGGTCTTATCAGCGATGAGCAATTTAACGCAATCGTTCAGGCTTGCAAGGAGCTTATCGAAGGTCAGCACCATGAACAGTTCCCCGTAGACATGATCCAGGGAGGTGCGGGCACTACCACCAACATGAATATCAACGAGGTAATCACAAACCGTGCCCTCGAAATCATGGGACGCCAAAGAGGTGAATACCAATATTGCTCACCAAACGATATCGTGAATTGTGCCCAGTCAACCAACGATGCCTATCCTACAGCGATACATATCGGCATGTATTACACTCACCTAAAGTTTGTGGAACACTACAAGGTGCTGATAGAGTCTCTGCGCAAGAAGAGCGAGGAGTTCAAACACATCGTAAAGATCGGAAGAACCCAGTGGGAGGATGCGGTGCCTATGACTTTAGGACAGACTTTCAGCGGTTTCGCTTCAATTCTTGAAGACGAACTCCTGCATCTCGACGAGGCTGCCGCCGACTTCCTTACTGTGAACATGGGTGCCACGGCAATCGGAACAGGCATCACCGCCGAACCCGGCTATGCCGAAAAATGCGTCGCCGCCCTCGGAAAGATTACAGGATGGAATATCAAGCTCGCCAAAGACCTTGTAGGAGCAACTTCCGACACATCCTGCCTTGTAGGATATGCAGCAGCTCTGAAACGTGTAGCTGTTAAAGTCAACAAGATATGCAACGACCTGCGTATCCTTGCCAGCGGACCGCGCTGCGGTTTCGGCGAGATCAACCTTCCTGCAATGCAGCCCGGTTCGTCTATCATGCCGGGTAAGGTAAATCCTGTCATTCCGGAGGTCATGAACCAGATATGCTATAAAGTGATGGGCAACGAACTTTGCGTCACCATGGCAGGAGACGCAGCACAGATGGAGCTGAACGCGATGGAGCCGGTAATGGCTCAATGCGACTTCGAGNCTGTGGACCTTATGATCAACGGATTCGAGACCCTGCGAATCAGATGTATCGAAGGAATCACGGCAAACGAAGAGCATTGCCGCACCCAGACCCGCAACAGCATCAGTATTGTAACGGCACTCAACCCGGTAATCGGCTACAAGAACTCCACCAAGATTGCCAAAGAGGCTCTCGCCACCGGAAAGAGCGTATACGACCTTGTGCTTGAACACGACATCCTGAGCAAGGAAGACCTTGACACGATTCTCGCTCCCGAGAACATGATCAAGCCCGTGAAACTCGACATAAAGCCCAAACGCCACCTTTGATATGACCTGAAACCCGCATGAACGGTTCATCCGTTCCATACGATAAAACCACAAGGGGGATGTGCCTGACGGTACATCCCCCTTCTAAAATGTCATGCCGCAGTAATCGCTTTATGAAGCAATAAGACAAATTCTCCAACTTTATGAAGTCTTCCTCTTGCGATATAACAGGTATCAGACTACCGGAAGAATAATTCTTCTTTTCTATTTTACACTTAGGTGTAATTGTAGAGAAGCATTCGTTTGAAGTGATATATTTCCAGTTATGATTCATAATCGTTGCAGTTTGTAGGGACGCGCCATGGCGCGTCCGCGTTGTCAATGTGGTTTGGGTTAAACCGGTCGTAACACCAATTTTCAACATTCGCATCGATATAATGCATAATATTCGCGTATGCATGCTGACTGCGAATAATATGCTCATGAAATCTCTCTTGCCAGCCGAATTCTATGTTTTGCTTTCTCGCAGCTCTGGTAACTGTGCTCTTTATTTGTCCTACTATTACTGCCAATCTGCTGTTGTGGTGAAAATTTTTGGCTTCTGATGGTTCATGTCGCTTTGACTTCAGACATCCGTAATTGTTTTGTGACTGGGATGTTGACAAAATGGGGGACGATGCGGACGCGCCATGGCGCGTCCCTACGGAGATTACCAAATGGATGTGGTTGGGCATCACGACGCTATTCCAGACTTCTGCCTCTGGAAAATGATCTGTCACTTCGTCTATTGTTGACTTCATGATATGTCCTATATCTGTAGGAATCATTTTCCCACCTCGTATCTCTCCGAAATAATGTATCTTTTGGTCGCAACAGACCGTAATGAAGAATATTCCTTCATTATAGTCATGCCATTCGGCCCGGAACTGGTGTCGGTCAGCCATGTGCGAGCATCTTTTGGAGTTCGACCATGCCACGGAGGAAGGTTTCCCATATCTGGTCAATATGCGATTTTATCTGTCCTGTAATCATTCTGCAAAAATAATACTAAATACAGACTTTCATAAGTGTATCCGGAATATTTTGCGAAAGTTTTTTGAGAATCAATGTACGAAATTCACCTATGTGTCCGAAAACGGACGCCCTTTGTTTTGTCAGATTGTTAATATCCAACACTTTATATTTTTGGCACGCATAATGTCTGACTTTCTGCGTAAACTATCCGAAGTTAAAATTGGACAGAGAGATTTCA
>NZ_CAJMXD010000149.1:0-6839 GCF_905219685.1 Barnesiella sp. CU968 | reverse complement strand
ACCAACATGAATACAGAGTTTAACAATTTCGCATTAACAGATTTTAAGAGACGCCAGTGGTATTATTTCTATTCGTCAAAGCAGAAACGCCGAGGGAGTTGACCCCGTGGCGTTTATTTTATAGTTCTTCGAGTTCATCTTCGTCCTCTTCCAGGGAATCTTGAGAGGTATTTGGGAGGAATGAGAGGAAGACGCGGAGGAAAGCAGTATCCTTGAAAAAGTAATTGGGATCATCTTCCAATTTCTCTTTTATGAAGTCGAAGCCGAAATTGGCGTATTGCTCCATAGTGTCCATTAACTGATCCACAATTTTAGAAGGCTTGATATCTCCTTTATCAAGTGCGATCAGGTCAATATCTGTTTTGGCAACAAGAGCAGCAAACATATACTCGCGGAGTCGAGGATATTGAGTTCTGCCAAGGCGGCTTTCTTGTGTTCCCCAATTAGATATGGCCCAGCCAAATTGTTTAACTTTAGAAGCATCTTCTATAAGCGGTTTCTTCTGGTCAGAGTATAGCCCAATGAAGAAAGCAAGGATGAAAACCTCGTAGCCGGCACCAAATGTTTTGCCCTTGACCTCGTTGTATTTATTTACGCCTTTACCGTAGTCAGCGAACACACTGATGACGGAGTCTTGGTACTTTTCTTCCCACTGGGGATTACGTTTGCCCCAAAGCTCGTATAGTGATTCCATGTTTAGCGGATTTTTTCAATTAGAGTTCTGATTGTTGCCATGTTGGACTGGTCGAAGTTGGGTGCCTTCTTGATACGGTAGACACTGCATGTAAGTCCATTAATTGCATCTTCATCCAATTTGCCCTTTTCGATGAAGTCTTTAGTGACGATGATGCACTGTTTTTGTATCTTGTCAATAACATTGTAGAAATCCTCCTCCTTGGAGTCTCCAAATGAAGATGTGGCAGCATCAAAGATTAATGGATAATCTTCGTCCCGTTTCTCCTGAGTGAAATCGGAGATAGCGAAAAGCACTGAGATATACATCACGGTTTTTTGGGAGCTGGATGGTTTCTTTATTTCTGTTCCATTAGAACTCAACAACTTAATTTCAGTTGAATCATTCGCTGTTTGAATAAGGCGAACCTCACCATGAAAATCGTTGGCACTGAGCCGAACCATATACTCGTTTGCCTTTTCTTCCATTTCCAAAAGGAAACGCTGCAGATTATCTTTCTTTGCCTGTGAAAATGCCTTGGAAATCTCCTCAAGGGCAGTGTGAANCTCGCGCATAACCTTTACTTGCGAACTTTCCGGATCAAGTTCGTCAAGTTCCTTTTTAAGGTCAGCCATTCTCTTTTCCTGATACTTCAGTTCTGTTTCCAACTCAGACAACCGAACAGATGCCCTCTCATGCGAGGTGTAGAGGCCTTTTATGTCATCGAATTGTTTATCAAGTACTGACTCAGATATATTTCCGGATTGAATGAGAAGACGAGTCTTTTCATCCACGATGTCTTGTATTTTCTGGATAGTCTTTTTGAGGTCATCTTGAAAACGAGCCACAAGCCCTTGGCGGTCAGCTATCTCTTGCGCATAACTGGCAACAGCAGCTTCTTGCGTTCCACTCATTGAGACACTCATATTGTGNAGTTGTTCTATAAAGTCATGAGGGAATAGTTCCTGCTCTTCAATTTCTTTCTTCTGCGATTCCTTTTGTAGTTTTGCTTCAGTGTGACGACGATATTCCTCCAGCTTGTGAACCATGAAAGCGTATGCATCTGAATCCTCTGGGGCTTCTCGTCCACAGACCTTACAGATGTGGTCGTGAATCATCTCTTCCATCGTCTCTTGGTTGGGAAGATACCATGGCAGTTCAGTAGCTCCATTTGAGAGCGCTCCGAGCATTTCCTTTGCCGCTTCCAGTTTACCGACCTCAATAGCCTTGGTGCGTTCAAACTCACGATCCATGGCACGTTTTGTCTTGCTCAAAGCCGATATTTTTTCTTGGAATATCTTCAAGGTAGGACTAAACGGAGCAAGAATCCACATCCGGTCAAGGAGTGCATGATTGTAGTTGACAGCTCCAATTTGAGCCATCAGCTTGTTGCGCTTATCTTCCTGAGTTTTCAGTCGCTCTTTGATGTCGCGATAACGCTGAGAAGCCTCTTGATTATCCTCTATTTGAGACAGAGTCTTGTTATAGGTATCAATAGAGTCTCTCTTTTCCTTGATGTCTTTACGGGTTATACTGATTTCGGTGCCCACACGAGATATGTCGGACTCAAGTTCTCTTGCGCGTTGAGCAACTCTCTTGTCAGAGCGCATCTCTTGAAGATAGGCTTTATTGGCTTTCTCTTCAAAATTACTGGTAATTTCTACCAGTTCATCGAACTTACGAATGTCTGAGAATTTGTCAACCAAATCTTTTAAGGCGGTTTTGTTTTCAAACACGTTAAGCTAAGACTCACCCTTAAACATACTAAATTTCTGTATGAAAGCATCATAACAACGCTCAATGAGTGCCTTGCCATTGACTGCCTCTCGCTCTATGCCGTTTGTCTCGTATCCTCGATAAACCAGTTGGCCAATCTTGAAACTACCATTTTCAAGTTTTTCTATAGTGAAGGATTTCTCTACTGACTTTTCTCCATCGTGGTCAAATTTCATGTAAACGGAAATTTCTTCAACATCTCCGACTTCCATCTGAGACCTGCGCATTTCCGACATTTGTTCCATAAGCCCTCTGTCTTTAGTGGTATCGAGCAACCATTGTAGAGCCTCGAAGAAAGTGGTTTTACCATCGCCATTATCACCGATAATGACAGTGAGACCATCGGAAAACTCAAAGCGATTGTTGTCGCCATAGTAGCTTCGGAAGTTCTTTATTTTTATTTCTTTGATTATCATACGTTACGTTTTAGATAGTCGTTGACTTCTTTCCACAATTCCCGCTCAGAGGCTCCTTCTCCAACGCGCTTTATGATTTGAGCAACTGTGTTGATGATATAGTTGTCAGAGTCAAGAGCTGAGTACAATGAACCGATATCAGATGCTGTATAGCCTCCTACTTTCATCAGACGGTCATTCAGAAGAACCGCCTGAAGCATTTTGTCGTTATTTGAAATGTATGCCATGGTTAGAAAAGAGATAAATTAAAATAATCAAGAATCGGAGATAGTTCCTCATACGCAAAATCTGTATTCTCTGAGAGCAATGCGAAGTCTCGTACACGCTTTAGCTCGGATGCAAGAAGACTACGCTCCATTTTATAACTATCCGCAACTAATGAAATTTCCGGTACTACAACAAGGTCATGGATAATTGCTCTATGCTTGTCCTTATGTGTGCGCAAAATACGTCCTCGACGCTGAATAAACTGGCGTGGATTACCCGTACTGGCACAAAAGACTGCCAATTCACTTCGAGGTACATCAACACCTTCATCTAGACATTTCATGGATGTGAGAACTTCAAGTTTGCCAGATGCGAAATCATCCAAAATCTGATTACGGTCACCTGTCCCGGATATGAATTTCTTCACTGTAGTTGTCGGACTAATGGATTGTACAATCGAAGTATATTGGTCAATCAATGAATCTGAGTAGTCATCATCTGAGAGACTTTCCGCTTCATCATAAAGGTCGGCCTCAAAACTATCAGGTTTGTTCCCCTCCGGTACATATACAAGAGTGTACCTCAAGGAGCCCCGCTCGTTATACCATTCTTGAAGTATTCCATTAAATATCAACTGCTTATTAGCTGCCTTGTGAACAATGCGTTTGCGTTTAAGAAGTAGCCTCATTAGAATGTCATCAGACCCGGGGAAGGAGTCATTGTCGAAGTTGTAAAATTTGGCGAGTTGAAGCGAAATTTTCATATACTCCGACATCTCTTCATCAGTAAGTCTGACAAGATGTGGATAATAGTTGTAACGACAAAGATACCCCTTGTCAATAGCCTCTCGCATTGAAAACTCAAATGTGTAGTTCTCCGAGTTATCACACCCAAAGAATTTGCGCAACTGTTTGTTACCTCTGTCGTCAAATTGTCGTTCAGGTGTAGCAGACAAGCCTATTCGTCTCACATATTTTACACCCTCAAGCCTATTCAAGATTCTCGGAGATCCCATATTGTGGACTTCATCTGCAATAAGAAGTAGTTTCTTGTTAATTTTACCGCTTATTGAAATCAAATCTTTGAAGATGGAATCTCGTGCAAATGAAGCGTATGTTGCAATTATAATATATGAGGGTTCCTGCTCGGAATAGTTAAACTCTTCTTGAAACTTAATCGCGTCAAGCTCAGATTTCCATGATTTATTCTTCGAGCACACCTTTACAATATGTCCGAAGTTAAATTTCTTACATTCATCCTCCCATTGGTCAACCAACGTCAATGTAGGCACAAGGATAATAGCACGATAATACCCTTTGCTCTTATAAATCTCCAACAGGCAGTTTAGTGATGTCAGAGTCTTGCCTGTGCCTGTCGCCATGGCGAACAGTCCCTTCTGCTTATTCTTTTTCCAATTCTCAAAGGCTTGTTGCTGATATGGACGTGGTCCGGCTGGATATGGAAATCTAGGCTCATTCTCCTTGGCTTTTTCAATATTCCGAATCTTATCAATCGCCCTCTCTACTTTAGACTTTGTCTTTTGCAGTATACGCTTAATATTATCAGGAATATTTGCCTCGGTAGCAGACTCAATCAATTCGAGTTCATCATTAAGCAATTCTTCCAGCCCTTTTGATTTGGTTTTAACTGTCGTATATCCTTTCAANTGCGAAGCATCCACAAATTCAACATCATTGTCTTCTCCCTTGAATGCTCTGTCAAATGACTTCTGAATGCCGTTTATTCGACCAACGTCTGCCGGACCATTCCAATCACAGTTGACATTAAGACTTTCCTTATTGTGTATAAGGGCTGTCAGTGAGAAATTAACAGACCCTTCAAACCCAATCTTATTTATGCCGTCGCNGAATGTGCCACATTTGGTGTGTGCTATCCCACTTCCATTGACCATTCGCACTATCTTGATTTCGATTCGGTCGTTGCGTATAAGCCATGCGAGACATTCAAAGAAATGCTTGTCACGCTTATTGAGCGTGTAACTTAGTTGCTCCAGATTTTTCAGGTCAAAGAATGGAAGATCATTACCATCATGAGCCATGGATATGGCTGAGGCATCATCGCAGCTAAGAATATCGTTGATAATCATGCGCATCTTGCCTCCGTTATAAATAAAGGAGGCAAAGCCGTATGACAAGACATTGATTGCAGACGATGAGAAGAAGCCAAGCATCAGGTCAAATGATGTGGCATTACATAGTGATTCGGAAAAGAAACCTACCGGCTCCCATTCTGAATTTGTTTGATACCTGAATGATTCAGGCCATGTCACATCGGTCTTCAACATAGCTATATAAAGCAATTAGCGCAAAATGCGTCGTTATCTTCATCAGGGTCACCGAATAGGTCAACCAATTTTGAACTTCCGGCTTTTTTCTTAGCTTCCTGCTTTTTGATAGCATCAAGTTTAATTTGACGCACTCTCTCCGGACGGATAAGATCAGCAAGACTTTCATTTTGGTTCCAAGTATAACCGTCTTTCTCAAATTCCATGGCTTTGGCAAAAAGATCTGGATGCTGTTCATAAAGCCATATCCATTCAAGTTTTTGTTGGAAGAAGCAGAAATAGCAACCTGAACGGCTACGATTGTATGTTCCTACTTTTCCATCCACCTCAAATTCGATAGGTTTATAGTATGCCGGTACACCAACACCACTATCTTCAAGGATACGGAAAATATCATCTCTGACAAGGATATCATCGTTATCGATTAGAGGAAACTCATCCAACTTACCCACTGGATAGTCAGTTCCTTTGAGAAACTCAAATACAGCTTTATTGAAGAGTCTTACATCCAAATCCATAAGAGCGTTAGCTTTCTTTCCATAGAAAAAGTCTTTGGTCAGAGGATGCTCCAATATTTTCAACAGTTCTAATTTAAGCTCGTCAGGGGCGATGCTCATGTATATATCTGTAAATCGTACTATATTATTCTTGTGAACGATAGTATGGATTACATCTATGCTCCATATATTCTTGCGAAATGGGAAAATCGCTTGAATATTAGGCTTTGTCGAAACATAACCCTCTCGGTCTTCGTCACCTCGAATGCCGACATAGGAGATGGTAGGTCTGTCTCCTACGAAACGTTCCATCTCCTGAAGTTTCATTTTCTGAGTACACCATCTTTGTTGCGGTGATGGAAGAAACATGCCGCTTGCTTTGAGAAAATGCTCAAATGGAGTAGGTTCAGGGCTCCCTTCAGCTGCTCTCAATCTCTTAATACCACCGAGATAGGACTCAAGACGGTTAATCAATAGGTCGGTTTCTGCCAATTCACAACCTGTGTCTGTATTATAATATTCCACATGAAGATTAGGATACTTCCCCTTAATGTAGATTGCGAGAGCAGCGCTGTCTTTGCCCCCGGATATTCCAAGTACGTGTCTTACCTCGCTCATTTCACTTTTTCGTTTAGAAGTTTCAGAAGAACACAAATGTTGAACTCATCATCATCCGAAAGTATGGATGAGATTTTACTCATAATCTCATCAGCTTGTTTAGCCTTATTTTTAGGTAGACGATATGTTTGAGACTTGGAAAATTTGCCAAGATTTGATGCAAGCTCAAAATTGAATGCCTCTGCGTCATCATTTAGATTCTGTACGTCTACAATAGCCGAATATCGTTCCAACTCGCTGAGCATATGAAGAATCTGGTGAATCAACAATGGTTCATCACTATCTTTGGTCTCATCAAGTCGTTTGTCGGTTATTACAATGGCAAGTTTCTCTATAAATTCTCGCTT
>NZ_CAJMXD010000148.1:0-6864 GCF_905219685.1 Barnesiella sp. CU968 | reverse complement strand
TCAAGAGTATAGTGTGGCCAGTCTGAACATAAAGAATTTGATGTCTCTGACTCCCCGGAACTGTGTTCTGAACGCCTTGATTTTGGCATTGAAGGATTCTGCCGAGGCATTTGTGAGCCTTCGCTCGAAATAGTTGATTATTGTGGTGTTGTGGTTCTCGAAAGTCTCCAGGACTTTGTTGAATTCATTATTTCCGAAGGTCTCCACTTCGTTGTACCATCTGGCGAGATTCAGTCTGGCAACTCCGGCAGAAGTCTTTTCGTAGAATGTGTCCACAAGCTTTAGAAACAGTCCGTATGCCTTTTCCAAATCGGGGAATATCCTGAACAATATTCCGGCGCGTATCTTCTGCTGTCCGTTCCATTTTGATTTGTGCTTGTGTATTATATGCCGGCTGCGTGCCATTATCTGAGGCATGGTCTCGCCATTCTCCATCCTTTCGGGTTCCCACTGTCCGATCAGTTCGCGTTCTTCTTTTAAGGCTGCATTCTTTCGCCTCCGGCGATGCTCCCTGATTGCCTTGTTCTCGGCATCGAGTATCTCCCAGCGGTGACGTATCTTCAGCTGGTCAACGGCTTCGGGAAGGAGCCGCTGGACATAAAACCGGTCATTGACAAGCGATGCGCCGGGAAACACGTTTCTGACAGTCAGCATCATGGCTGAAGAAAGGTCTGTCGTAACCGTTTTTTACCTTAAGGCGCTGCCTCAAAGGCACTTTCCGCAGTATTGCCGACACTGTGTCACTTGACACACCACGGACCATCGCAGCGAGGGCACCTCTGCCTCCATGCGCGGTCTTGTTGGTCAATATGGTATAGACATCACCATTGCTCAGGAAGGTCTCGTCAAGACTCATGTCCGCGCCGAAATTTTCAGGATACAATATGTATTCATCGGCATGGTTAAGCTGGTCCCATGATCGATAGTCGCTGATCACTTCCTTGTATTGCTTGCGCAGTGTCTGTCTGTTCAGACCGTTGCGTGCGGCAAGAACGGAGATGCTGACGGGAGTGCTCTCAATCTCTCTCTTTTAAAAAAGAGACGAACTCGGTGTTAAGCCTTGNGCCGTCGAATTCGGATACATCCCATTCATAGCTGAATATCTCGCCGGTGGATTTGTCCAGCCACTTGCGCTTCCGCACATGCAGGTATGTGGCACAGCCCCTTATGGGATAATCCTGTATAGTCCGGTAATCACCAAAACCGTAGGAGATTATGTTTTTATTGTACTTGTCTTCGCTAAGTTGTTCATTCTTTTCATCAAGCCAAATGTCGAAACGGCTATCGCTTTTTTCAAAGCGGTCAATGTCGAAGTTGTCTATCAGGACTTCGGGGAGGATTGATCTGAGTAGTTGGTCTGGTTTCATTTTGCAAAGATAACACTATGTTCCGACATCACCTCCCCGCCCACCGGAAAAATCCGCTGACCCCAAAGAACTCTTTGTCCAGCCTTGCGGCTAAATCAACACACCGGCACATCAGCATGTTGAATTTCTGATATTTCTCCTTGCTGACTCTTACAATCCGCAACACACCCAAAGTCTTGGAAAACGGCATCGTCTGCATAGGAACCGTCATACACATATCAAATGCGTAAGCGCTGGTAGTTTCTTGTGGGTTTACTTCCCTCATAACTTTTTGCAGCTGCGCTTGTCTTGACTTATTTCTCATCACATCAGCGAGATATGAGTCAGGACAAGTGCACAAAGTTACTGCCAATAATTCATTCCGGTTAGAAGGAAACAGACATTATACAGGAGTTGCAAACAGGTCGGAATATGGATTAGAGATTTACGATGGCGCGACTCCGCTGAACAGCAGTAACCGCCTATGGAATATAATCTGAGGACAACCGATTGGAATGTCCATACAGAATCTGCACGCCAACTAAAATCAAGTTTTACTTTCTACCGCCAGCAACGATTTTCTCAATGCGGTTTCCAGTCTTGCGAATATATATGCCGCTGGCAGGAGGAACAGCTGATCTAACTCCGGTCAAGTCGTAATAAACAGGCTTTTCATTTTCCGACGATTCATGGGTTGAAGAAACGCCTGTGCTGATGTCATTTTCTACTGTTATACCGTTATAAAAGATTCTAAATCCATAAAACTGCACGTTGGCATTCTGTTTTTGTTTCGGAATACAGATGGAAACCGAATGCAGAGGTAATGAAGGATCAATCTCAGAGCCGACAGTGAATGGAACAGTAGTAGTGTTGTTTTTGTTTATTATTGCATCATAGATATTTTGGGCAGACATGGAAAGGAGATCCTTTTTAAAATCCACTATCGTTTTTTTAAGATATACATTTTCATCGAACATCAGCGTTACAGGAGTTTTATTGTCTAATACTATCGCATAAGTGTTTATTCTCAGACAATTCATCAATGATGTTGTTTTGAAACGGATTTTAATCCAAGAGTCATTCTCGTTTTCAACGGAACCATTTATGAGAACGCCGGAGCGACCACTTACGATGTCAATGTTGTTACATTCGATACTCTCCACCCATTTTTTTGCATCGTCATCAAGCAGGTTGATTAAATCCTCTCCCGTGCAGTTACGTATATTTCCTTTGGGAACTTCTTTCAAGAAAGAGATTATGGCATTTTGAGTTTGCGCCATGGCTGCAATGGTTCCTGTGAATAACAATGCTGTCACAAGACAGATTTTTGCACAAAGTTGTTTCATATAATATAAGGTTAATGTGGTTGATCCTAAGAGCATGTCTTGAATTTAACACGAATTATATGTAAAAAACTGTTTAATTTTAATTCGAAATTATCTATATGATGTATCTTGTGGCTTTCCTGAGGTCTTTTATGGTTGTCTTTACCGGGTATCATCGGTCACATGGTCCGCTATGCTCCCTCTTCAACTCGTAAAAACGTCTCATAAAATCCTCTCATTGAACCTCTCAATTAAATTTAAACAGTAAACTTGTCTTGACTTATTTACGAAAGTTAAAATAATGATATTGCTGATTCTTTTCTCAGCCTCAGCGAATCTATCCGGTTGTTTTCACCCACATGTAGTGTATTTCCGGTGAATTCCACCAAGTTTCGTAAGTCGCAAGCCTGCTATACACCCTCTTCAACTCATGAAATTCGCGCGAAAAAACACCTCTTCATGTGAATGAAAGTTAAATCCAAACACTGAACTTATGTATTTTCTTATGAGTATATCATTTACCTCGAATCTACAAAAAATTCGATGTAAATGATAAATACACGGTAAAAATATCTAAATTTATTCAATAATGCAAATATTATTCATAAATAAATCCGCGACTCATTTGTGATTTCATAATTTCGAGCGAGTCTGCGTCAGGAAGCAAGACATGCGAATGCACACTCGACCACCCATCTGAGTGGCTTTGGAATGAAGCCTTTTACGCCATCAGGGGTATTGCTTATATCATACTCGATATCAAAGTCATCATTTACCTCCTCAATAAATTCCCCTCATTGCCACTCTTATTGCTCCCCCGTTTGACGCTTTGTGCATCCAATGCTACGGCCGTCGGAACGGGATTCTGACGGCATTTCCTTCTTATCTTCAAGACAGTCTTATCAATACAGAGTTCAATACGACGTCTTTATTTCATCCAGAGAAGTGCCGGTATACTGTCTTCCATTTTGGAAAGTCCTTGGGCAACATTCGCCACTGACAGCCACTGACCAGGATATATAGTATGGACTCAAAGATGCTTCGGAGGAAATTTTTTACGATAACGACAATCATTTTCAAAGAATAAATTCAAGACAGTTCGTATGTTTGCATCTTCCCGAATGTAGACATACGATTTCCGGTCACATATCATTCGACTTCCACCCATCCGATGCTCCGAAGATGAATGACGAGCTTATGACCGAGATGTCGCACGACCATATGAGGCATATAGGGCTGACCAATACCCCTTAAATTGTGATACGTCATTATGACTCATCGATGAAATAGCTTTGTTCAGCAAAGAACGCACATCCGCACTGCCATATCGTTTTCAGCAGGGAAAGTCAAAACACTGAACTGCTCCCGACTTTTCAGAACACAATAATAGCGTACATAAGAACACAGTTAAATACCTGGTTTTATGATTATCGCTATCGGATCGCTCATGACATAAGTTCAGCGTCAACAACCTTTTTTTATAACTTTTGTCTCGCGGATAATCCCTTTGACAAATTCCGATTTTGACTCGGTGTAGCCGTCTCGGTCGTTGCGATATTTAGGCAAAAGGCTAAGTTTCAATTTCTCATACTCTTTGGCAACATCCGGATTACTGTTGAGATAGTTGCGGAAAGCAATCTCGTCATTATCTCCCATAGCATGGATATGAACATGAAATACCTTTTCGGCATAACCCTGCGGGGTATAGCCTTTATTGAAGCTCATACGGTTTTCGGATGATGACATGCAGATGTATCCGGCTGTTTCCATTACCGTTCTTACACCTTGCCAATCGGCATTGGGAGAAATTTCAACAAGGATGTCAATAATCGGTTTCGCTTGAATGTCGGGAATCGCCGTACTGCCTATATGGTTGACGATTGGATGATATTCCGAAAGGAATTCCGACAGGAGACCAATTTCTTCCTTCGCCCAATCTCTCCACTGTGGATTATATGAAGCCAGGCATATAGGAAAGAGTTGCCACAGTTCTTCCAATGTCATTTCGCTCAGTGATTTTTTACAAAATTCCATCTCAATACAATTCCACGTCTCGCCAAGACAATCATAACACTCCGTCTCTTGCTTGACAACACGATGAAATCCAACCGATTCATAGCACCTGACAGCTGTCGGATTGTTTTCAAAAACGCCCAGTGAAACTTTTATGGCACCTAATTTGGAGAATGCATAATCAACCGCCATACTGACAATGGCTTTACCAAAGCCTTTGCCTCGCCTTGAATCATCAATAATAACAAATCCCAAGCGTTGTTCAGAAGAATCATCTGCCGGAGTGCGTATAGAAATATATCCGACAATATCTTCATTGTCAACCATAGTCAGTGCAACGGAGTTATGCCCGTCAAAATATTGCTGATGATATGAGTTCATATCTTCCGGTGTGACAGGATAACGCTCATATCGGTCAGCGCACCATTGGCGCATCAGGTATTCGCTCTTAAGCCAGGTAGTGATTACGTTGGCATCCGTGTGCCGATATGGCCTGAGGGCAAGGTTCATGGCTTGTAGTTGCGTTTGATTTCGTCTATTGACTTGCCGCCGATACCGAAGTTCTCATCCGGCAATTCCTTGATTGTGACGGTGAAGAACTGTGTCGGGATATGGGTTATCTCGGAAGCTGTCGCCGTCAGCCGTTCAATCAGTTCTTTCTTCTGATCTGAGGTCAATGCTCCGCTTTCAACTGATATGTATGGCATGATAATCTTCTTTTGTCATTATGTAGAAATGTTCTGTACGGCTATCTCCGAGAGGGGATGCAATGTTGTCGTTGATATGATTCCGGGGGCATTTCATTATCAATCCAAGACATATCCTCACATCTTTTGCCCAAGCGCTCTTCAGCTCCTGCCAGACATAAGTCCAACGGCAGGTCAAAGAAGAAAACCGTATCACATCTATTCAATCTCATGGGTAGCGTATACATATAATTGCCGTCAATAATCCACTTATCTCTGGACATTATTCCTTGCAAACGCTTTACAAATTCTTCTCTTGAAAGTGTAGTTCTGTCAGGCAAATGCCATATTACGTCAAGGTAATGCAAGGGCAAACCCGTCTTTGCTGATAGTTTTCTTGAAAAGTACTTTTTCCGGCACCGGGACAACCTATGACAATAGCTCTCTTCATTCAATTGAGAAAAGGCTGCAGAAGCCCTGCTTGTTGAACTGATAGTACATTTCGATTCGCTCCGGCGTGTCGTTTTCAAGCAGCAGAAGCAGTTCCTTTGCAAATTCAAGAGTTGCAGAGCCGTTTGCAGTCACGATACTGCCATCGCTTACGGCTTGCGCGTGGATGTAACCGTCGGTATTAGTGTAGTTCTCCCCTCCCCAATATTTCAGTTGCTCCATGCCATTGCCGGTATGTTTCACGGCATTGAGAAAACCATGCTTTGCCATGAACGATGCCGCGTTGCATATCGCACCGACAATCTTCCCTTTTTCAATAGCTTTTTTGACAATCGGCACAACTTGATCGGCGACGGGCGTACTCCACCCGAAACCACCAATCAGCACCAATGCGGCATAATCATCTGGCATTGTATCAAACGAATAATCCGGCAGCGTGCGGAATCCTCCGATTGATTTCACCGGCTCCAATGTCGGGGCTACCACCCTGTTGATATACTTTGGATTCTCTTTCAGTGCAAATTCATCAGAAGCGACAGCCTGTGATAGATACACATCCTCATGCGCAGCATAGTCAGGCAGGAGTATATATAGAATTTCGTTGCTCATAATCGATTTTACTTTGCTTCACAGTCCAATGGAGCGGTTTGTAAATGCAGAAGCGTGGACTGTCTATGCCATGTCTTAACTGGAGGTCGCAGGAAACCTTGTATACAGATGTAGAGATAGCAGCCTACGCCATATGCGTGAGAACCGTCATGCTATCTTTGCATCCCGAAAAGTTCTACGTTTTCAATTACAAGAGAGCATATCGATTCTTATTTCAAAATGTCGTGAGCGGACTTGCGTCAACCCGACCACAAAGGTACGAAATTTTATGGGATTTAGAAACTGCTTAAATTTAATTCGAAATTATTTATATCAATAGTTCGTTAGAAATTACCGAAATAGTTGAAACTTAAGTTAATATGTCGAATTGTTAAATACAAATGAATCGCCAAAACGTTCATTATAAAAACATTAGACAATATGAACGTATTGGCG
>NZ_CAJMXD010000147.1:0-6891 GCF_905219685.1 Barnesiella sp. CU968 | reverse complement strand
GTAGACCCTGCGACGGCAACCACTTACGACAACGCCTCGGATGCGGCAGCTGCAATCAGTCATGCCCGCTCAGGCAAACGTTTTTCAAAGGTCGGCATTCTCGGACACAGCGAAGGAGGAATGATTGCCTTCATTCTCGGAGCACGCAAAAACGCCCCTGATTTCATAGTCACAATGGGTGCTCCGGCTGTCAGGGCAGACAGTATCCTGCTGTATCAGAACCGACGTGTGATGGAAAAATCCGGAATGCCTCAAGACATGACTGATGAATACATCGAGGCTCTCGGCAAGCTTCTGCAATATAAAATCGACAACCCGGGAAAAAAGATAACATCCGATGAAATGGAGATTTTCTGTCCCGGATGGGGAGCCAAGCCAGTATACAAGGAATTGTCTGAGGCTTTGATGAAGAATTTCAGCGAGCCTAAACCCTGGATAGACACATTCATAGCGATAAATCCTCAAGAGACCTTAGGCAAGACAAAAGTGCCCATGTTGCTTCTTTACGGAGCCAAAGACACACAGGTGCCTCCATCGCTCAACGAGACACCGGCACGCCGTCTTGCCCCCGAAGCCGACATCCGCGTCTATCCTGACCTGAACCATCCCATGCAACACGCGAAAACGGGAGACCTGACAGAATATGCGGAAATAGAAGAAACAATCTCACCCGAGGTTCTTTCAGACATCGCTGGATTCATAAAGAGCCTATGATTAATTCAGAGAACGGATTTATCACCGCCACATCTAAAAAAGAACGCCCGCGCACTCTGGCCCATCATTTGAAACCAAGTATCAGATCCGTAATGGGTCCGGCAAGGAATGCGGTAAGAATTCCGTTGATTATAAGTCCTAAAGTTGCGTAGGCTCCATACCGTTCGCCATATTCGCTGATTCTGCTCGTGCCTATCACATGCGCCGCAGTCCCCATGCTCAGGCTTTTGGACACCGGAGCCTTCACATTTCCCCACGACATCATCTTGAGCCCGACCACTGCGCCGATCATACCAACAATAACTACTATCGCGGAAGTCAGAGCCGGAATACCCCCTATCTGCCGGGAGATTTCTATGGCGATAGGCGTTGACACCGATTTCGGAGCCAGAGACCGGATAACCTCCTCGCTCGCGCCAAGCCAAGATGCGATCAGCACCACCGAGACAATTCCCACGACACAACCGGTCAGTTCTGCCACAAGAAGCGGTATAAACTGGCTCCTGATATGTTTCAGCTCATTGTAAAGAGGCAATGCCAATGCTACAATTGCAGGCTTCAGCCAGAATTCAATCATGCGTCCGCTTTCATAATACTCGCCGTATGAGATACCTGTGAGTTTAAGGAAACCAATCAGACTCGCTATGGTGAATATCATCGGATTCAGCAACGCGATTCCGCTTTTCTTCTGAATCCAAGAAAAGACTCCGAAGAGAAGGAATGTCAATGTGATAAGAAACAATTCGCTTCTGATTATAAGTGCAATATCCATATGAATATATCTTTTCCGTGTGTTTATTTGGAATTACGTTTAACCCGTCTGTGCATGAACTGGTGAAGCCGTCCTGTAACCACTATCACAAGGAAGATACTCACTACTGTTGCCACCGTTATGGGTATCCACTCCGCAGCAATTATATCGAAATAAAGCATAAGAGCCACTCCCGGCGGCACAAAGAAAAAAGCCATGTTCTTTATCAGAAAGCGACAGAGCGGAGCTATAGAATCCGGTTTCACCACTTTTCGCTCCAAAAGAACTGTAAGAACGAGCATGCCTATTATACTTCCGGGAATGGAGACGCCGGGAATCATCGCAATCAATTCGCCGGCAAGAAGACAGGCGAAAATTATTCCGAATTGTTTTGCCATAAATATCTTTTATCATTTTCACGGCAAATTTAACAAATTATACCTATTATCCGGTCGAATCTGATGTAAAATATTTTGGCAGGCTAAATAAAAATTCGTTATATTTGCAATATTATTTACGAAACGATTTTACAATGATTGATATAAAAAGCCTGAAAGACAAAATCTTGAGCGGCAATCTCCTTTCGCGGGAGGAAGCTCTCTCCCTCTGCGATGTAGAACCACATATGCAGGATGATCTATGGAACGCGGCTGAAGAAATCACAAAAGCACTTTGTGACAAGACATTCGATTCCTGCTCCATAATCAACGCCCGTTCGGGCAAATGCCCTGAAAATTGCAAATGGTGCGCCCAATCCGCCCATTACAAAACCAGAATCGACACATATCCACTGGTAAGTCATGAGGAATGCATGAAAACCGCCGAGCTTAACAGAAAAGCCGGAATCAAGAGATTCTCTCTGGTCACAAGCGGCAGGAAGATGTGTGGCAAAGACCTTGACACTGTATGCGGATATTACCGTGAACTCCACGATAAGGGGGGGATGCATCTTTGCGCCTCCATGGGATTGCTTGACAAAGATGAACTTAAAAAACTGTATGATTCAGGAGTTACCCGCTATCACTGCAATCTTGAGGCTGCTCCCTCATATTTCTCACAACTCTGCACAACCCACACCGTGGAAGACAAAATCAAGACAATCGAACTTGCCCGCGAGGTGGGATTTGAAGTTTGCAGTGGTGGAATAATCGGCATGGGAGAATCAAGGCTACAGCGCATAGAGCTTGCTCTTGAACTTCTGCGGGTAAATCCGCATTCGATACCGATCAATCTCCTCTGCCCCATCCCCGGCACTCCGCTTGAAAACGCGGAACCGATTTCCGAAGAGGAAGTGCTGAACACAATATCATTCTTCCGTTTCATTCATCCCTCCAAGATTCTTAGGTTTGCCGGAGGACGCGCCAAACTGTCACGCGAGACCCAGCTCAAGGCTCTGCGCATCGGCATGAACGGTGGTGTGATGGGCGACCTTCTCACCACTATCGGTTCCAAAGTCTCTGATGACAAGAAACTGATTGAGGAAGGAGGTTATGATTATTAAAACGCACCGTGAGTCACGTTTGCTGAAACGAGGTTTAAAACAAAGACGCCTGATCAATAGATTATTCATATCCTTCTTGCTGGCGAGCTCCGCATCGGCGGCTGCGGCAGAAGAACCCGACTCGATTGCAGATGTGGAGACATTGCAGGAGGTGGTGGTTCAATCACGCGGAACCCGCAAACTGCGCTATAATGCAGGCAATACAGAACTGATAACCGCCGCCGAACTCACGCGCGCGGCATGCTGCAATCTCGGGGAAAGTTTCACCACAAACCCTTCCGTAGATGTCAGCTACACAGATGCCGCCACCGGCGCGCGACAGATCAGATTGCTCGGACTCGCCGGCACATACGTGCAGATGCTTACCGAAAACATACCCGCCTTCCGCGGAGCTGCGTCACCTTTTGGTCTCGGATACATCCCCGGACCATGGATGCAGTCTATTTCCGTATCCAAGGGTGCCAGCTCCGTAAAGAACGGATATGAATCGATAAGCGGCCAGATTAACGTGGAGATGCGCAAGCCGCAGGCAGAACCCTCTCTTGCCGTAAACGGTTATCTCGACCACCGCGGCAAAGCCGAGATAAACGCCGCCGGCAACATGCATTTCGGAAAGAGATGGAGCGGAGGTCTGCTCATTCATGGAGAAAACAGCTTCCGATCTCATGATGACAACGGCGATGGTTTCATGGATATGCCTAAGGTAAGACAGTTGTCTCTGATGAACAGATGGGCTTATCTCTCAAACAACTATGTTTTTCAACTCGCTGCCAAATATCTTGACGAATCAAGAGAGAGCGGACAGGACAGACACGGCGGTCATGCAGATATGAACACCGGGCAAATGCCGATGTACAATATAGACATCAATACAAGAAGAGGCGAGATATTCACTAAGAACGCCTTTATCTTCGATAAAGAAAATGATGGAAATGTGGCTCTGATAATATCAGGCTCCTACCACAGCCAAAATTCCGCGTATGGAGCGAAATTCTATGACATTGACCAGGGAAATGTCTATTCTTCGCTAATGTTCGAACGCAAATGGAATGAGCTGCATTCTCTCTCCGCAGGTCTGAGCCTGAACTATGACCATTACCGTCAGCATTACCTCCTCGATGTCGCAGAGTCAGCGCTACGCTCTAAAGAGATCGAAGCTGTATCGGGAGCCTATGCCCAATACACGCTCAATCTCGACTCCAGACTAATCGCAATGGCGGGGATACGATATGACTACAGTTCCCGCTACTCTTCAATGTTCACACCGCGACTGCATGTAAGGTGGAATCCGAATGACGACTGGAGCATAAACGCGTCTGCCGGGAAAGGTTACAGAACACCTCATCCTCTCGCCGAACTCAACTATCTCCTTGCTTCTTCACGAAAGATTGTGCTCCAGAACAATCTGCCACAGGAATCGGCATGGAATTATGGAGCGGGAGCATCATGGACTCCTTCATTCTTGAATGGCAGGATCACTCTTTCCGCGGAGTATTATTTCACGAACTTCAACCGCCAGCTCTGCGTCAATTTCGACCACGACCCGCATGAAGTGAATATATACGCAATCAACGGGAAATCACGCAGCCACACATTCCAGACTGAACTGACCGCCCGCATACTCCCGGACCTGACGTTTACCGGCGCATACCGTCTTACAGATGTCCGCACAGACTATGGCAGAGGCATGGAACTGCGTCCACTAACCTCCCGCTCAAAAGGTCTTTTCACCGCAAGCTGGTCTCCGAGAATGGGGCTGTGGCAAATCGACGCCACTCTCTCGGTAAACGGAGGTGGACGCATGCCCCAGCCATATGCGCGAACCGACGGAAACCTTTCATGGAACCCCGAATTCAAGACTTATTGTACACTCAACGCCCAGATAACACGCAACTTCAGACATTGGGCGGTATATATCGGCGGCGAGAACCTTACCGGTTTCACACAGAAGAATCCGATTATAGGAGCTGACAATCCATGGGGACCGGATTTCGATTCGACAATGATATGGGGACCTCTTCACGGGGCAATAGTATACGTCGGATTCCGTTATAGTTTTACAAAGTATTAGATGAACAGAATTCAAACAAACTCAGTATAAAACTTTGGAAACTGTCTGGATCGTGTCAATCCGGATAGCTTCTTAACTAACCAAAACGAATATGAATATGAAGAATTTACTTTTAATTTTCGCAGCTATTGTCATAGCTGTCAGCGCGAATGCAAAGTCTGCAAACGACACCACCGTATGCTTCACGATTTCTCCGGCGATGTCATGCGTCAACTGTGAGAACAAAATCAAGACCAACCTCCGTTTCGAGAAAGGCATATCCGCAATAGAGGCAAATGCCCCCGGCGACAGAGTATCGGTCAAATTCAACAGAAGCAAAACCAACGAAATTAAAATAGTCAAGGCGTTCGAGAAGATTGGCTACAAAGCGACACCG
Source organism: Barnesiella sp. CU968 (assembly GCF_905219685.1). Lineage (NCBI taxonomy): Bacteria > Pseudomonadati > Bacteroidota > Bacteroidia > Bacteroidales > Barnesiellaceae > Barnesiella > Barnesiella sp. CU968. The sequence goes on along the minus strand of NZ_CAJMXD010000147.1, from coordinate 1,478 downwards.
GCATGCACCAAAGCCAATGCCAACACTTGTACGAAAGGGAAGACTCAGAAATGCACTCAGAAATGCACTCAGAAATGCGGGAAAGACAACAGCTCATGCTGCAAAAGCAAAAATAGCGGTTGCGGCAACGCTTGTTCAGGCAAAAAAGTCTGCACCGGCAACAAGAAATGTGAGGGCAAATAAACCATTCCTAATCAGAGGTGTTATTTATTGTAAATACGAGTGCCATAAGGAATGGCGGAATACCGGCTGTTTTTATGCATTCATTAAAATTTAACTTTGAACACGATGAAAAAATTATTAATGGTTCTTGCGATGCTGATAGGAATCGCAGGATATGGTTTTGCCAAAGACATTTACGCTCATGATGCCTCAGTGCTTCCAAAAGCCGCTCAATCAATTATTGCCAAAAACTTCAAGGCTAAGGTCAGCGTAGTCAAGATGGATAAAGATTTCGGACGTGTCACCGAATATGAGGCAATTCTTGCCGATGGCACCGAAATTAGTTTCGACCGCGATGGAAACTGGGACAACATTGAAGTCAACAAATCCAAATCTGTTCCGGCGGCTCTTGTTCCCAAGGGGATACGCAACTTCGTTGCAAAACAGCAACCCGGTCAGCGCATAGTGGGCATCGACAAGGAACGCAGCGGATATGATGTGGAACTAACCAACGGCATTGACCTGAAATTCAACAAGGCGGGACAGTTTATCCGCTATGACGACTGACTCTGAAGGCAAGACATACCATACTCTCGGTTCAACCGGGAATAAATAATTAAGCGGGGACGGCATTTTTACATAATGCCGTCCCCGCTTTAAAAAGATTGTGCAAGTCTTGTTCCTCAAGTAATCAATAGTTCTTTGCCTCTATCTCGAAATATGCACGTTTGTGGTTGCATACAGGACATACTTCAGGAGCCTGTTTGCCGATGTGGAGGTGTCCGCAGTTGCGGCAGATCCATACAGTGTCACCCTCGCGTGAGAACACAATGCCCTGTTCTATGTTCTCGAGAAGCTTACGGTAACGGGCCTCGTGATGACGCTCTACCTCCGCAACGCCTCTGAATTTCTTGGCAATCTCCACGAAGCCTTCTTCCTCAGCCTCCTGCGCCATGCGGTCATACATGTTTGTCCACTCATAGTTCTCCCCTTCTGCAGCATCGCGAAGGTTAGTCATGGTGTCACTGATATTTCCGCCGTTGAGAAGCTTATACCACATCTTTGCATGCTCTTTTTCGTTCTGAGCTGTCTCTTCGAAAATTGCTGCAATCTGCTCGAAACCGTCTTTTTTTGCCTTTGATGCAAAATATGTGTACTTGTTACGAGCCTGCGACTCACCTGCAAATGCTTCCTGAAGGTTACGCTCAGTCTTTGTTCCTTTCAAATCTTTCTGATCTTTCATTTCTTTATTATTTTTGAGTTATAAGTAAGTATTGAAAATTAGTTTATAATAAGTAAATGCTGTGCTTATTTAA
>NZ_CAJMXD010000146.1:0-6897 GCF_905219685.1 Barnesiella sp. CU968 | reverse complement strand
GCATGGAACATTGCCTAACGGGTTGCAGTATTTTATCATGCATAATGAAGAACCCAAAGAGCGTGCAAATTTTTATATAGCGCAGAAAGTCGGTTCTACGCTCGAGACATCGGAGCAACTCGGTCTTGCACACTTTCTTGAACATATGGCATTCAACGGAACAAGCCATTACCCCGGAAAGAATATGCTCAATTATCTTCAGTCCAAGGGAATCCGTTTTGGCGCGGATATAAATGCATACACAGCTTTCGATGAGACCGTGTATAATATAAATAATGTGCCGACTACCGACAAGGCTCTGATGGACAGCGTTCTGCTCGCAATTCATGACTGGAGCGGAGAGATTCTTCTTGAAGAAGACGAAATCAACGCGGAGCGCGGTGTCATAGAGGAAGAATGGCGTTCCCGTAACGATGCAAATTCCCGTATGCTTGAATACATCTTGCCTAAAGTATATAAGGAATATCAGTATCAGCAGACGCCTATAGGAAAAATGGAAGTTGTTCGTAACTTTCCTCCGGAGGTGTTGAGGGCATATTATAAGAAATGGTACCGTCCGGATCAGCAGGGCATTATCATTGTTGGAGATTTTGATGCAGATGAAATGGAGAAGAAGGTTATCGACCTGTTCTCTCCGATTCCTATGCCTGAGAATGCTGCTGAAAGGACTTATCCGACTGTAAGCGATAACAAAGAGCCTATATTTGTAGTTTTTGAAGATCCGGAAGGTCAGTTCACAAGACTTACGTTGAGTTTCAAAACCGAAAAAACTCCTTTTGAGATGCGTAACACGCTTGCCGGTTATGTTCAGGATCAGTTGCTTGAATCAATTCTTTCTTCATTGATAAACAACAGGCTTACAGAATACAATCAGAAGCCCGAATGTAAATATGCCTATGCAGGTGTGCATTTCGGTGATTTCTGGGTATCGAAGACTAAAGCAGCGTTCACAATCACTGTTGTCGGGAAGACGGATATCAAAGAGGGTTTTGCCGAAGCTATGGGGATAATAGCCAGAGCTTGCAAAACTGGTTTTACTGACAGCGAGTTGCAGCGTGTATATGATAGCATGACTGCAAGATATGAGAAACTGTATNACGAAAGAAACAAAACTACCAACGGTGCGTATGCAAACGAGCTTATTCGTCATTTTGTCGATAACGAAGCGGCACCCGGTATTGAAATGGAATTTGAGCTGGTGAAGCAGTTGCTTCCTAATATACCTGTAATGGCTATCAATCAGGTCGCTGCGACAATCCTTACTCCGGAGAATCAGGTAATCGTTATTGACCAGCCTAAAAAAGAGGGTATTGCTCCCGCTTCAGAGAAAGAAATGCTCTCTACACTTGAAAATGCTCTCAATGCCGAATATGAGGCTTATGTAGATGAGGTGATAACAGATCCTTTGATTGAGAAACTTCCCAAACCCGGAAAAATCAAAGCTCAGAGCGAAGGCAAGTTCGGTACGACTGAATTGCTTCTTTCCAATGGTGTACGCGTTATTGTAAAACCAACAGATTTCAAGGCTGACGAGATTCGTTTCACAGCGTTCAGAAACGGTGGCAAACGTTCATATCCTGAATCACAGGCTGCAAATGTTCTTCTTATGGAAGATGCATTCTCTGCAAGTAAAATTGGGAACTTTGACAATGTCAAGCTAAGAAAATATCTTTCTGGTAAGGTGGCTTCGCTCTCTTATTCTGTTGGCAATACTGTAAATTCATTTGATGGAAGCAGTTCTGTAAAGGATCTGCCCACGCTGATGGAACTTATTTATGCCGGATTCACTTCTGTCAATCCGGATCCGGAAACATTTAACGCACAAATTGATCAGGCTCGTTCCATATTGAAGAACGCGGATTCAAACCCCAATTTCGTATTTTCCAAACATCTTGCCTCGGCGCAATATGGCAACAATCCGATGTTCCAGGAAGTTGATGTGAATACATTGGATGCAGCGAATTATAATGAGATTCTTGACATGATCAGGCTGTCAACAGCAAACGCAGCGGATTATACTTTCGTCTTCGTGGGAAATGTGGACATCGAGACTCTTAAGCCGCTTCTTGAGCAGTATGTGGCGACTCTGCCTGCCAAGAAAGGAAAGTCAGTTGTCAAGGATCTTTCACCAATAACTATTGCATCAGGTCAGGTTATAGACAATTTCAAGCAGCCGATGCATTCTCCCAAATCTCAGGTTTATGCAATCTTCTCCGGAACGAATGTTCCATATTCAATAGAGAATTCCGTTAAACTAAGCACCATCGGACAGATACTGAGAATGGTATTTACCGAAACATTGCGTGAGGAAATGGGTGGGACATATAGTCCGGCTGCCGGTGCTGTCCTGAATCCTTATACAGGTCAGTGGATGGTGATATATACATATGAGACAAATGCCGAAATGCTTGGCAAAATGGAGGAACGTGCGAACGCCGAGTTCCTTAAACTTCTGAATGACGGTGCGAAAGAGGAGGATTTTAATAAAGTAAAAGAAGCTACAATGAAGCAATATGAGATGAATGTCCGCAATAACGGTTATTGGGAGAATAATCTTGTAATGCTTGAGAAAGGTTTCGATGATATCTCCGGTCACAAGGCTGCGATAGAGAATCTTACTCTCCAGGAACTTAATAAATTTATGAAAAATCTCTATAACGGCAAAAATCGTATAGAAGTCATAATGGAGGGTATTGAATCCAAGTAAACATAATATGATATTATGCTAAAGAGCTGTCTGACAAGTAAGTCAGACAGCTCTTTTACTTTTCACATACTGTAATATTTCGTATTCCATGGCATGCCTCTCAAATTCGGTTACGATGTCGATGCAGGTATATTCCGTTTTTTTCATTGTCGAGTTTGCGCGTTATTCGTGCGGACCGGTCAAGGTCCCATCTGATCCTGTCGCGAATGGCGTATATGTAAGATCTGCGGGGTTTCGCTTTATCTACTTTTGCTATTCTTTCTTTCCTGTTCCATTCGTTCGGGAAAACGTAATAGCTTGTCAGTATCTTTCTGATTTTCCGTTCATGGATAATCTGATAATAGATCATGCCCTCCTTTTCAGCGCTTTCGGAGGGGAGGAATTTGACTTTTATTGTAGCCATTTCTTATTAATTTGGTGAATTTGCGTATGTTTTCAAAACAATCGCTAAAGAGGAGGATGCAAGTAATCCGATTGAATCAAATTTACCATTTTTTGACGATTGGATATGTATGTCAAGGTATGCGGTAATTGTATTTTTGCAGCGGTATAGATAGCCTGAGATATTTGCAAATGCAATTAACCTTTGAATCATGAAAAAAATATTGATAGCCGTTATTGGAGTTTTCGCTCTTCAGAATTTATGGGCGGCTGAGACCAGACTTCGTTATGACCGTCCTGCGGAAAAATGGATGGAAGCTGTCCCTATCGGGAATGGGCGCCTTTCGGGTATGATTTATGGAGGTGTAAAGACTGACCGTATTGCCCTTAATGAAATATCGATGTGGTCCGGACAGCCCGATTCCACTTCCAACAATCTCTGTGGTGCAGACAGACTTGCAGAAATGCGGGGACACTTTTTTAATAATGAGCCGGAAAAAGGTGATTCTTTAGGGTGGAAATATCTTAACGGACGCATGACCTCTTTCGGCACGCATGTGCCGGTAGGGGATCTTGTGCTTGAAATGAACACCGGAAAAAATGCTGTAAGCGGTTATTCCCGTTGTCTGGATCTTGCAGATGCAGTGACTTCTGTCACCTACGATTCCGGTGATGTGACGTATACCCGCGAATACATCGCTTCTTTCCCCACGCAGGTGATTGCCGTGAGACTGACCTCTTCGGAGAAAGGAATGCTTACATTTGCCATAGGTCTTGATTTATTGCGTAGTGCGGATATACATACATCCGGTGATTGTCTCCGGTTCGGAGGGAAAGTGGATTTTCCTCTGCATGGTCCCGGAGGTGTGAATTTTGTAGGTATGGTCAAGATAATTCCCGAGGGTGGAAAAATTGTTGCCGAAGGAAACAGGATGAGGGTTGAGTCGGCGGATGCGGCGACAATACTTGTTGACATACGCACGGATTATAACAATAAAGATTATAAATCGCTTTGCTCCCGCACGATAAGCGATGCCGCTTCTTTGGGTTGGGATAAATGCAAGGTTGCACATTTGTCTGATTATAGGAACCTTTTCGGCCGCATGGAGATTGATCTTGGTGAATCGAAGAATGCCGCCCTTCCGGTCGATACCCGTCTTAGTCTCGCAAAGTCCGGTGCCGTTGACCCGGCATTCGATGCGTTGTTTTTCCAATATGGAAGGTATATGCTTATCGCAAGTTCGCGTCCTAACGGCATGCCTCTTTGTGCCAACCTTCAAGGCATATGGAACGACAATATGGCATGCAACATGCCTTGGACATGCGACTATCACCTTGACATAAACACCCAACAGAATTATTGGAGTGCGAACAGAGCGAATCTTGCCGAATGTAACGAACCTCTTTTCAGATATTTGGAATTGTTGGCGCATCATGGGGCGAAGACTGCTGAAAAGATGTATGGTTGCGACGGATGGGTAGCTCATACGGTTGCCAACGCATGGGGATATACGGCTCCCGGATGGGGCGTCAGCTGGGGAATGAACGTTACAGGAGGGGCATGGCTCGCCACTCATTTGTGGAGCCATTACCTATACACCCGTGATGACGATTATCTCCGTACCATAGGGTATCCATTGCTTAAAGAGTCTGCAAAATTCTTCATGGACTATATGACGGAAGATCCTCGCACGGGGTATCTTGTGACCGGACCGAGTATTTCTCCTGAAAACGGATATATTTCACCATCGGGGAATCATCTGAGCCTTTCGATGATGCCTGCGATTGATAGGGAAGTGGTGTATGATATCTACAATGCGTGCATCAAGTCTTCAAAGATCTTGGGAGTTGATAAGAAATTCCGGAAACAGCTCGAGAACGATATCCGCCGGCTACCGCCGATTTCAATAGGGAGTGACGGGACTGTGTGTGAATGGGACGGAGACCGGCGTCGTTCCGATCCTTCTCACAGGCACTCCTCTCATCTGTTGGCGCTATTTCCCCTCAATCAGATTTCTGTTGAGTCCACTCCTGAATTGGCTGCGGCATCGCGCCGGAGTCTTGAACTGCAGACAGCATCGCCCGATTGGGAAGATACGGAATGGTCAACGGCGAATATGCTTTGTCTCTATGCCCGCCTTAAGGATGGGGAGATGGCTCATGACTGGCTTCAGAACCTTTTTAGCCGTTTCACTCGTGAAAATCTGATGACAGTTTCTCCTGCCGGGGTTGCAATGGCTGAATCGGATATTTTCAGTTTCGATGCCACCGAGGCAAGTGTTGCCGGAATGTGCGAGATGCTGCTTCAGAGTCATGCAGGATTTATTGAGTTCCTGCCTGCACTTCCACAAGCGTGGCATACCGGCTCCGTAAAGGGGATATGCGCAGAGGGAGGAATGTCGCTTGACATGTCCTGGAAAGACGGGAAGATGGTGGAGGCTACAGTTTATCCGACTAAAGATTGCAAAGTTTTAATCAAGGGATTTGCAAAACCTGTGAACCTCAAAAAAGGAACTCCGTATATTGTAAAATTCTGATAACAAATAGCCATATAGGCTTAAAAAAGACCGTTCGCAACCGACATGGCGCAAATTTATCATTTTTAGGTTTGAATTTTACACGCCTTGAAGTTGACTGTGAGCTAAATTTGCAATATCACTCAGTAGGAGACGCGGCGTTGATTTGTCGCCTCCCATGAAAGACTAACCTTTGTTGGCATTACGTTGAATGCCGATTAAATTAATTTTAAAATCTAACCAAACAACATTAATAACAATCCTGCTGAAATGGAAAAATTATTTAAATTTCTATTCTTCTTTCTGATGTTCTGTGCGCCACAGGCTTTTGCTCAGAGCATAGTTACTGGAGAAGTCGTGGATGAAAAATCTGAACCGCTGATCGGAGCAACGGTCATGGTGAAAGGCACGTCCACCGGTACGTCCACCGACATCGATGGCAAGTTCTCTCTTGCCGCGAAAACCGGCGATGTCTTGGAAGTTAGCTATGTCGGCTATGAATCCAAGGCAGTAAAAGTTCCCGAATCCGGTAAACTTAGAATCACCCTCACAGAGATTTCAACCGGTCTTGATGAAGTGGTGGTTGTGGGAGTTTCCATGAAGAAAAGTGACCTTACTGGTGCTGTCAGCCAGATCGACGGAGATGTGCTCACTGAAAAACCTGTTACCACTGTCAATGACGCTCTTGCGGGTCGTATGCCTGGTGTGAGCATAGGTAAAGCTTCATCTCCATCTGAATCCAACTCCATTAAGATTCGAGGCACGAACACTATCAATGCCGGATCAAGCCCGATATATGTGGTTGACGGTCTGGTTATGGGTGATGATTACGGCTCTTTCAACTCTATTAACGTAAATGATGTTGAATCTATCCAGGTTCTCAAGGATGCTTCGGCAACGGCGCTTTATGGTTCGCGCGGTGCCAACGGTGTGGTTGTCATCACTACCAAGAAAGCGCGTGTGGGCGAAGGTAAGGTTACTTATGACGGTTGGGTAAAATTCACAGAACCCGGTCACTCTCCCGACCTTATGGATGCCAACGGTATATGGAACCTCCGAACTGAAGCTTTTGCCAATGGATATATGTATGGTAATCCTAATGCCGATCGTGATGCCTACATCAAGGATTATATCTGGAACGAGGACAGTCCTCTTGCATTCGAGCGTCGCGAGTTCCTTACTCACAGACTCGGCAAAAGCTATAACTGGCTTGATCAGGTGACCCGCACAGGTTTCGAACAGAACCATGCCCTTTCATTCTCTAAAGCTACTGATAAGACCAACGTATATCTG
>NZ_CAJMXD010000145.1:0-6898 GCF_905219685.1 Barnesiella sp. CU968 | reverse complement strand
GCCGTAACCGCACGTAACCGGATAATCGCGTCCCGGGTCGCCATCCTCATACCAGCACATGAAGTCCATCCTTACGAAATTCACACCCATGTCATGGTAATGCTTGAAAAATCCGTCGATATATTCTCGCGCCCCGGGATGATCCGTAACAACCCATGTGAAATCGGGGCGATCCGTAACTTCCGGATAAAGCACCTGATCCTGCGAATTGCGCGTCAGGGAACGTAACGTATAGTCCGTACCCGGAACTTTTGCATCAAGATCCCCCTTTATCCATAAGGGATTGTCGTAGACTCCAACCCTCATGCCATTGACCCGACATTTGGAAATCAGTGTCTTCAACGGCATGGAGCCGTAATGTGTCATGTAGACACTTCCGTCACGTGCCGTCTGAGGCAGGAACCCGTCAGTACAGATCATGTCGTAACCATGAGACTTGAATTTTGTCGACATCATGTCGATCACGGCATCCCACTGAGCCGAAGAGAGATCCATCTCATGATACGGTATGCCTGCAAGTTCCATTTCTCGGGCATACTCATAAACTGACCAATAAAGCGGTGCTTTGTGAGTATGGATCTCCCCACCCCGACACAAAAAAGCCGGGGCAAGGAAACCGCACAGGCAACCTAAAACTACCTGTTTACAAGTCTTGAGTCTCATAATCCAAGATACGTGGTGCTGAATGTCCAGTTACGCAAGTCGAACACAAGCCGATAGTTACCGGAATCTTTCACCGACCATTTGAGGTCTTCACCTCCGGAATAAAGCTGAAACGGCTCTTTGTCAATGTTGGCTTTACTTATTGGAGAACAGGCTGTCATCGGACGCACGCATGGCGACTCCCAGTTTCCGGGAGTCAGATATGCCTTCATCTCACCCTTTGTCAGATTCCCCTCGTATATGAACACAAGCGGATCCTCCGCGCTGGCTGTCAAAAGCACCGGATTATTGATATCCCATGCAGCAGGTGTGGCATCACCCACTATATAAAGAGTGGATGTCTTGATGGGTATGTTTCCCTCGATAACCACGAGATCCCTCTCTTCATCGCAGCTTGCAGTGCACAGACCGAGAAGCATGATTGCTGCAATTGCTGCAAACGATGTTAATTTAAATATCTTCATGTCTTTGATTTCGTTATTCATTACTCAATTTAGAAGCTGTTTAGAAGCTGTTTAATTATAGCCGGGGTTCTGCTTGAGCGCGGGATTGGTTGTGATCTGAACGCGCGGCACAGGATATATCTTCGCATGGTCGTCGGCATCCGGATTCTTGTCCCACCATTTTCCGGTACAGAATTTTCCGAAACGGATCAAATCTATACGGCGGCGTCCCTCTGCCAAGAACTCACGTCCCCATTCGTCAAGCATCTCGTCCATGTCAAGATCCACATTACCTTCAGGTGCATACAGCACATGTCTGAGCATTGCCTGGGGATAATAACGTCGGCGCACACTGTTGAGAAGTTTACCGGCACCCGTTGCATCTCCCTTACGAAGCTTGCACTCTGCAAGAGCGTATATGATCTCCGGCAGACGGATTTCCGCAAAGTCACCTTCTCCGGCACCCGGATCCGTGTCGCTATACATCGGATACTTCACCGTGTACCATCCGGAGTTATAATCACCGGTGGTCATGTCGCTATTCGCGGATGTAAGCCATTTGTCTTCTTTCATGTAATGGAACTGTCCCACGGCATCACGGATGCAAAGGTCATATGGCATCTCTGGAGCCTTCAACTTACGCTTAATTCCGTTCTGAGTATATTCAAGATTGCCGAAAAGGAACATTCCCTCACGTTTACCTCCTCCGAGGTTCTTATATTTCGCCAGACGCACATCTCCGGGATATTTCCTGAATTTCTGCACCGTCATGCCGAGTTCAAAATCATAAAGCTTGCCCGTAGGGTCATAACTCGGCGAGCATACAAACTCTCCGTTATGTCCGCCATGCTTCACCTTATAGTCGTTAAAGAAAAGTTCTGAATTGGATGGCACGCCCCAATTATATAGTTGATTGTAGTGCCAGCTTGTGTAATTGCAAGATCCGGAGAAGAAGAATACGAGTTCGTCGCATTTGTCATTCTCTGAATCAAAAGGCGCATCCCAACGGTCATCAACCTTATAGGCACCATAAACACCGTCAACAATATCCTGCGCAACCTTCTCACAATCAGCGAGACGATCAACCCCTATCCATTCTTTTGCATTGAGATACAACCTAACGAGCAAATCTGCCGCTCCTCCCTGCGTCCATAGATTGGCATACTGAGAGCCGGAACCAAGGCTTTCTTTCTTATAGAGCAAAGGAATGGATTCCTTAAGCTCGGTCTCTACAAAGTTGAATATAAATTCCGGCGGAACCTGAGCCATGCTGTTCTTCGACGGATCATCATAGCTCACTGAGAAGGGCACATTGCGGAATGCGTCAAGCAGACGGATATAATACCAGCAACGCAACACCCTGTTCTGTGTCCTTAATGAATTGAACTCCTCTTCAGAGAATCCGAATTTTGCAGGACCTAGCTCGCTGAATCGGTCAATAGCGAAATTACATTGTCCGATTCCTGCAAAACAGGAATCCCATTCGTCATGCACATGACGCGCTATATCGGGAGTCCATGTGTGATAATGGAACTGACGCCACACACCGCCATCGTCCCAGCTTCCGTCGCGCCGGGGAATGATAAGCTGGTCACCCGGAAGCTCCTGAATCCTGAAGCGTGGCACTATTGTCCAATAGCCGTGCTCAAAAGAACGGAACGCCATAGCAATTACGTCTTCTTTCGTGTTGAAATAGTTGTTGGAGCTTATCTGGTCATACACTGTCTCGTCAAGATTCGTACATCCGGACAATGTCAACGTAGCCATAGCCAAGCCCGCTAAATATTTATATGGTTTCATTTTTAATTAATTCTTGGTTTTTACTTGGAATTAGAAATCAAGCTGCACGCCTACTATGAACTGACGCGTGGTGGGATAATATCCACGACCGCCGTGAGCACCCGGTGTAAGACCATTAACCTGGAAATTTGAGGGATCCATGCCACTATATTTTGTGATGGTGAACACATTGCGGACTGTTCCGTAAATTCGGAGCTGATCCATGAATCGTGCCTTGGGCGTGGGAAGCGTGTAGCCGAGCGTGATCTGATCGAGTTTGAAATAATCACCGCGTTCCAGAAAATAATCGGAAACAATGGGATTCTGTTTCGATGAAATCTTCTCATTCTTCTGATATGCCTTACACAGCATGTTTCCGGGGAAATTGCGTGTGCCGTAATAGAAGTCGTGGATGTTGAATATATCAAAACCGAACGCACCACGGAAGAAAAGGGAAAGGTCAAAATTCTTATAGCGGAAATTGTGGCTTGTAGAGAGTGTGAACTTGGGCAAGCCGTTGCCTACATACTGGCGGTCAGCCTCAGAACCCTGAATACCCTTGATGATGTCTCCATCCTTGTCATATATGAGCCATTCGCCATCGGTATTGATACCGGCATATTTGAACATATAGAAACTTCCGATAGAACGTCCTTTCTCAATTCGCTGGAGCGGAATATTCGGATAAGGATTTTCCGTATAAGCAACGTCATAATAATCGTTACCTACAAATTCGGAGTTACTGAAATCCACAAACTTGTTGGATTGCGTTGTACCTATGAAATTCATGGTATACGTGAAATCACGTGTCTGGACGGCGTTAAAGGTGATATCGAACTCAAAGCCGGTGTTCTTCATTGTTCCCACATTCACATAGGTGTGAGTGAAGAGATAAGGAGGCATTGGCACCCGATAATTACCTAACAGATCCTGCTGGCGGCGGTTGAAATAGTTGAACGAACCATAGAGCCTGTTATTGAAGAGTGAGAAATCAAGACCAATATTCCAGTTCTTTCCTTTCTCCCAATGAAGGTCTGGATTGACATTCTTTCCGGGTCCCCACACTTTCACCCACTGTCCGTTGTAGTAGCTATAGCCGAAAGAGCCCATTGTGTCAAGCGACAGATAGCTGCCAAATTCCTGATTACCGGTGACACCGAAGTCAGCACGTATCTTCAATTCATTCAACCATGAGGAAGTATCCTTCATAAATTCCTCTTCGGATATGCGCCAGCCGGCGGATACGGCAGGGAAATTACCCCATTTGTGATTCTTTCCGAATTTGGATGAACCTTCATGACGCAAAGAAGCTGTGAAGAGATAACGTCCGGCATAGTCGTAGTTTACACGTCCGAAAAATGCAATAAGCTTGTTGTCGTTACGGTAACTGCTCATGCCTACCTCTCCTTCCTCCTTGGCGCCCTCTCCGGAACCAAGATTGTCAGCGCCGAGACCGTCGTTGGCGAAGTCATAGTTATTGGCGGAGAAACCTGAGTTCTGCCAATACTGGTATGAATAACCCGCCATGGCACGGATATTATGATCCTTTATTCCGATATTATAATTAACAAGCCATTCAAGACTCATGCTACGGGCATTGTTAGCCGTACGGCTTGCATATCCTTTCTTCTTTATCTTAAGGTTCTGATTCATTGTCGACGGTTCGAAATAACTGCCGTCGTTATTGTATTGATGATCGGCGAAAGTTATCTGAGTCGACAGATTCTGACTGTATTTTGCGTTAGGAAGGAAAAGGGGAAGGAGATTAAGCTTGACGGTAGCGTCCCAGTCGAGCACCTTCTCCTGACTCTTGTCTTGCACAAGATCTATAGATTCCATGGGATTCACGAAACCATTGACAGTTGAGAAATCATAATATTTCCCGGGGACATTGGGATCCCATACAGGTGTGGTCGGATTCGCTTCTATCGCACGACGGAACACGTCATTATCAGCAAGTTTGCGATAGACGATACGGGGTGCGACATTCAAGGTGGCGTTAAACAAGCCGCCCTTGGTAGCATGATTTATAGTGGCACGAGCACCATATTCTTCACGGTTTCCACGTTTCTCCACGCCGTCTCCGTTGCGAAAATCTGCTGATACCCGATAATTTGTATTGGCTCCACCTCCGCTGATTGTCAAAGTATGCGTCTGTTTGAAACCGGTTTGGGAAACCATATCGAAAAGATCATCATTACCTCCAAGATCCACTGCTGCATCACCCGAAGGAATACGCCAGGCCCTATATTCCTCAGCATTCATCATGTCAAGGTCACGGTTAGCCTTGTCCCATGAGAAAGTTCCTGAATAAGTGGTATGCACCTTTCCATCCTGCGCACCTTTCTTTGTAGTGATGATAATCACACCATTGGAACCACGTGTACCATAAATAGCGGATGCGGCTCCATCCTTCAGCACGTCGAAAGATGCTATATCATTCGGATTGATATTGGTGAGACTTGCTCCGGGCACACCGTCAAGCACGATCAACGGACCAAGACCAGCCTCGCGCGATGAAACGCCACGAATCTGGAGACTCGCTGCCGAGTTAGGGTCGGCGGCAGCCGTGTTGACAACCGAAAGCCCCGGCACTTTGCCCTGAATAAGCATAGACACGTCTGTCGACGCTATGGACTGGAAGTCTTTTGCACTGACATGAGACACTGCTGAGGTCAACTCTTTCTTATCCATGGTGCCGTAACCGATAACAACTACCTCATCAAGCACCGTATTGTCCTCCTCAAGCGTTATATTGATAACCGTGCGATTCTCAATCTTAACAGTCTTTGTCTTATACCCGATATAGGAAAAACGCACCTTGTCGTTACTTTTCGCCTCAATCGTGTATCTTCCATCCATATCTGTCGAAGCTCCCCTATTGGTTCCTACAACAAATACACTCGCACCTATCAACGGCTCACCCGATGAGTCAGTCACGGTACCTGAGATTTTTTTCACCTGGGCGAACGCATGCGGCGACAGCAGCAACATTGCCACAAGAAGCACCATCCGTCCAAATGTTAAATTAAAAGGTTTCATAAAGATTTAGGTTAATTATTGTTTATTGATTTTGTGGTAAAATTATAACCACAACGTACAATTATCAATAGCAAGTAGTTGGCAGGTAGTTTTAAGTAGTTCAAGTAGCGCATCGGGGGGGGGGTAATTCATTAATTATAGATTTATTAGGAATTAAGTTAAGTTGGAATCAGGTAGTGTTAATAAGAAGGATAGATCTCATTGGGTATTAAAAAAATTATATTATCTTTGCATACAAATAAACTGAGATATGAATAAAATGAGAACGTTCCCAATATTTATGCTCCTTGTTTTGTTGACGACATCCCCTGTTTACGCCAAGCCCCAAAATGACCTTGCAAGTCTCGATTCCGTGCTTAGCATCAGGGATACATTCCTCAAAAATAAAAAACGCAGAATAGACAGCATTAAATCCAGAATCCCGGTGAATGCCCCGATAATGGATAAGCTTAAAGGATACGACAGACTTTACGAGGAGTATCTGACCCTCAGTTTTGACTCGGCAATGAAATATATCAACTTGGCTGAAAAACTTGTTTCCGATACGGGAGACTACGATCTTAACGCAAAGGTGAAAATACACAAGTCAATGTCATATGCCACCTCCGGACATTTCAGTCAAGCAATCGATGAACTTAAGAAAATTCAATCTTCATGCCTGTCAGACACACTCCTTGAAAAATATTATCAGGCATACCAATGGACTTACGGATTATGGGCGGAATATTCACAAGATAAGACATTTGCCCCTATTTATTATCGCAACAGCAAAACATACTTGGATTCCCTTATCCAAGTAACTCCACGGAACACGTCTCTGTATAATTACAGGATTGCAGAAAAAGCATTAATGTTCAACCACGATTTTGAAACGGCTAAAAAGAATTATCTAAAGGTTGTTGATAAAGAACCTAAAAATTCTCGTCTGTACGCTCAATCTGCGTTCGCATTGGCACAGGCATATAACAACC
>NZ_CAJMXD010000144.1:0-6914 GCF_905219685.1 Barnesiella sp. CU968 | reverse complement strand
GCCAGCACAAATAGCAAATTGCCATCCAACTCTTGACCTCGAATTTGATTAACACTTTTTAAGAGACACTAGTGAGTAACGGTCTTGGAGAGCAGAATGCATTCCGTTATTATAACAGTCATGACTTTATTGAGGTCGAACTTCCGTTTGAGTTCCCGTTCTATGGCAAGAAATACAGCAAGATGTACATATATAATACCGGATTCATTTCGTTCACGGAACGTCGCGATGATAAAATCTGGCCTGAACCCCCGGCTGAATTCCCCGAAGGGTCTGTATATAACAACATGCTTGCTCCCTATTGGGGACTCCATACAATGAACACGACCAAGACTGCGGGAACATACCATTATGTTACAGAAGACCGCGCTGTGGTTTCATTCATGGAATATGGCAACTCAATGAACAATGGCGTTTGCTTCCAGGTGATCCTTGAAAAGGATGGCTCATTCAAATTCCAATACGACAAGTTTGATGACAATTCCATTATCATGTCTCCGTTCGGCGTTGCCGGTATCTGTGACGAGACTTCAACAGAATCTGTAAAGCTTCCCGAACGCTTCATCGCCTTTGGCAATGCTGTAAGTTTCAACCCAGTGTTCACTAACACTGTTGCTCCGGGCGCTAAGCACGCAGTCAAGGTTGACGTGAATACAGATCGTATGGCAGGTGTTTACGAGTCTACTCTCGGATTGACTACCAACGTTCCATCCAAAGATAAGATCGCTATCCCTGTCAATGTTACCATTACTGGAGAAGCGAAGCCGGTGATCCCGGAAAGTGTTGAAATAGAGAATGTGCTCGGATATCGGAATACCGATTATACAGATCCTATCGTGCAGAATGGTTTCCCGTATGCTGCTTATTTCAACGTTGCAAACGAAGGGACCGCGATGTATACTCTCACCGGTGTTGAATATCAGTCTCCGATGTTGCAAGATCCTGACTTCCCGGAATGGGAAACCCCGGCGTTCATGTTGCTCGCAAAACTTCCGGCAATAGACATGTTGGGTAATCCTACCGGTTCTTATTCTTGGCAGATGATTGATCCGGGCTTATTCCAGCCTGCGGAAATCGGTAAGACTCCGATGGAGTTCGCAATGGCAATGACTCAATGTGAGTATTGGATGACCCCCGGTGTTTATGATGTTCCCGTAAAATTGACATATACTACAGATCCTGTTTCCGGGAATCCTGTGACAAAGACTGTAAATGTTAAGTTCACGGTTACCAAGGCTCCGGTGATGTCGCTTGACAAGGAGGAGATCCGCATTGAAAACGCTACCGACGACCATGTTTCAGTTGAAACTCTCAAGATCGGCAATACCGGTGAATACAAACTTACATATTCACTTGTTCTCGATCCGACCGGAGTTGGCGAAACAGATGAAGACTTAGGTGGCGGTATTGCTCCCTGGCATGCTGGGAAGAATGAGAAATCAAGCTTTAATGCGGCTCCGTTCGCTTTGTATGAAGGCAAGTTTGGCAAGAAGCTTGTGCCCCATGCAGATGAAGAGAAAAATATGTTCGACCTCCCGTCAAACTTCGATTATACCCAGGCTCTTTATCATGATGCTATGCCGGGATCTACAAATGCCTGGAATTATGGCGCGAATACGGAGTTTGATGTCTTCAAGACGTCCACTGCGTTCGTGGCTCCCAAGTCGGGTATCAACATTTCGCATATCTATATGCCGGTGCAGACTGAAGGACAGAGCAATGTGAACATCAAGCTTGAGCTTGTTGCCGGCAATGATCCCGAAGATGCTGAAGTTATCGGACGCGGTTCGTTTATTGCCAGTGCAGATCCTGCTAACCCGCAACAGGGACGCTTCTACGTTGTTCCTCTTGACCGTCCGGTTTATATGAATCCGAATGAAGAGTTCTGCCTTGTGGTAACCTATCCTGAAGGACTTCTTTCTCCATCTTTTATATGTAAGAAAGAGGAACCTGTTACCAATGGCCGCTATATGGCATGGACAGAGCAGTCCGGATGGTATGACGTTGCTGAACNTCTTGAACAGCAAATCGGTTCAGGCGGTTATATGAATACATGTCTTGAAACTGTGCCCGGTGAACCTTGGATCAAGCTCATTAATGAGACAACCGAAGGTGAAATTGCCGTAGGTGGCAATGTTGACGTCAAGGTTCAGGTGAATGCGGCAGCGGCTCGTCTTGAGAAGGGCAATAAGGCTGTGATCGTCATCAAGACCAACGATCCTAATATGCCGAAGGTTAACTTCCCGATACATCTTGACATGAATGCTTCTCCTGAAATCTCAGCTCCTGCTACAAAGGTTTACGCGAAAGAGGGAGAGACTACAACTGTTAAGGTTACGGTTTCCGATCCGGATTCAGACGATATGACAATCAAGTTTGAAGATGCTTCCAAACTTGCAACTGTAAAGGATGTGGTTGCCGATGAGGCTGACACTGACGCAGCTGTGACTAAGACAGAAGACGGCTTATACAAAGTTACGGGTGCTTCACATCCTGTCACTGTAAATGTAGAGATCAAGCCTGACTTCGGAACTGCAGGCGCCTATAGCTTCAGTGTTCTTGTCGCTGATGACAAGGGACATCGCTCCAGCGCATCCGTAGCTTATGAAGTTGAGAAAGTGAACCGTGCTCCTATCGCCGTTGAAGGAAAAGAGGTAGAGGTTAAAGTTGGCGAACTCTCGGAGGTAACCGAATTTAGCGAGCTCTTCACAGANCCTGACGGCGATGACATGACTTACACATTCGAGTTCGAGGCAAATGATTTTGCAGATGCATACACCACTGAAACGGGAGTCGTGTTCCGTGGCAAGGCTGTGGGCAAGGCAACTGCCAAGGTTACAGCAACTGACGATAAGGGTATGTCAACTCCTATGACATTCGTGGTTAATGTTAATGACGGATCAGGTGTCGCAGACATCAATGCAGACGGATCAAGACTCGTGATCGTGAAAGAGAATCCTGTTGATGAGACTCTCGTAATGTCGGTAGTTTCCGGAGGTTCTCTCAATGTAGAGATCTTCGATGCAGCAGGTAAGTCTGTTTATCACGATTCTGTTGATGCAGTGGCAGGTGAAGAGATTAATGTCAACATGGGTGGCAATATATCCGGTCTTTATATTCTCCGCGTTTCTAATTCCGATGAGTCTGAAACACACCGCATCTTCAAAAAGTGATAATCCACACACGGTAGGAGTCTCAATAAGGTTGCTCCTTCCGTAACCTGAAAAGCCGCAGCTTAGAAAGCTGCGGCTTTTATTTTTAAACAGGCACTTATATAATTTTAAGGGGAAAGATTGTTATAACTATGGGATTATTTGTAATTTTGTATTAAATTCTCACATGCAGGTGAATTGCCACATTAAACCTATATTCTGAATTCAGCTGTTTTTAGGGGTTTTAACCCATAAGAGCAAGTTGATGATATTAGAATAAATCATTATATTCTCAATTTGATGTGGTCGTTTAACTGGTTATATATTCAAGACAGATATGTTAAAAGTCAAAGGCTTACACGCGCAGATAAACGGCAAGGAGATTCTCAAGGGTATAAATCTGGAGATCAAACCGGGAGAGGTTCATGCTATAATGGGACCTAACGGTTCAGGTAAATCCACTCTTTCGATGGTTCTTGCCGGCAACCCGGCATATGAGGTTACGGAGGGAACAGCTGAATTTAACGGCAAGGATCTTCTGTCGATGCCCCCCGAGGTAAGAAGCCATGAGGGTCTTTTCCTCGGTTTTCAGTATCCTGTGGAGATCCCCGGAGTTTCGATGGTTAATTTCATGAGAGCGGCTGTAAACGCCAAACGGGAGTACTTTCATCAGCCACCCATGAGCGCTACCGATTTTCTTAAAATGATGCGTGAAAAGCGGGCTGTTGTAGAACTCGACAATAAACTTGCCTCACGTTCGGTTAACGAAGGTTTCTCCGGCGGTGAGAAAAAGCGCAACGAAATTTTCCAGATGGCTGTTCTTGAGCCGAGACTTTCTATTCTTGATGAGACAGATTCCGGACTTGACGTGGATGCCTTGAGGGTGGTAGCAGAGGGTGTGAATAAACTGAAAAACGACAATAACGCCACTATAGTCATTACCCATTATCAGCGGCTTCTCGATTATATCCGTCCGGAATTCATACATATCCTTTATAAAGGCAGAATAGTAAAATCAGGCGGACCTGAACTCGCTCTTGAAATAGAGAACAGAGGTTATGACTGGATTAAAGAAGAGGTAGACAATCAATGAGTATGGGTGCGTTAAAACAATATATTGATCTTTACAGGGAGCATCGCGGTCTGATTGATGCCAACAGCGCCGCTCCGCTCAATGCGCTGCGTCCTGAGGCGTACCGGTTGCTGCAGGACATGAAGTTGCCTGCCGAGGGTGATGACAACTATGAGAACTGTGATCTTGAGGCGATGCTCGCCCCCGATTACGGACTGAATATTGCAAGAGTAGATATTGATGTCAATCCTCAGGCAACGTTCCGATGTGATGTGCCGATGCTTACCTCTTCACTCTTCATGCTTGTAAACGATACGTTTGCTGCAGCCGAAGGTGCCGTCGAGTCCCTTCCGGATGGTGTGGAGGCTGGAAGTCTGCGCAGACTGGCGATTGAGAATCCTGATGAGGTTTGCGCATATTACGGCAAACTTGCCGATATGGCGAATCCGGTGGCAGCTCTTGGCACTCTGCTGGCGCAAGATGGTTTTTATCTGCGTATCAGGAAAGGTGTGAAAGTGGATAAGCCGATTCAGCTTGTGAATATTCTTGAGAATGGAATGCCTTTGATGGCAGTGCGCCGTATGCTCGTTATCGTAGAGGACGAGGCGGAGGCAAAGTTGCTTGTTTGCGACCATACGCAGAATCCAGACATGAACTTTCTGTCGCTTGAGACAGTAGAGATATTCGTAGGCAGCAATGCACGTTTCGATTATTA
Source organism: Barnesiella sp. CU968 (assembly GCF_905219685.1). Lineage (NCBI taxonomy): Bacteria > Pseudomonadati > Bacteroidota > Bacteroidia > Bacteroidales > Barnesiellaceae > Barnesiella > Barnesiella sp. CU968. The sequence goes on along the minus strand of NZ_CAJMXD010000144.1, from coordinate 1,975 downwards.
TAATCTTGAGGAATCAACCGAAAAGACAACGCGTATCTCCGCACTCTATCTGCGTCAGGAAGCGGGAAGCAATGTGTCAATTGATGGACTCACACTCTTCAACGGCACTACCCGTAACGAATATTACACCCTGTTCGCCGGAGAGGATGCGGAATTGCATCTGTATGGTATGGGTATAGAGGATGCCTCGCGCAAGGTGTCGACATATTCGAGAATTGATCATGCCGTGCCGCGCTGTCGTTCAAATGAACTGTTCAAGTATACGCTCGATGACAATGCCAGAGGTGCTTTTACCGGACGAATTCACGTTGCTCCGGGTGCGGTGAAGACCGAAGCTTTCCAGTCAAACCGCAATCTGGTAGGTAGCGATGATGCTCGGATGACGAGCCGCCCGGAGCTTGAGATATACAATGATGATGTGAAATGTTCACATGGCACCGCAATTGGTCAGCTCAATGAGATGCAGATGTTTTATATGCGCACCCGCGGACTTGATGAACCAACGGCACGTCTTCTTCTAAAACAGGCATTCATGGCTGATATAATCGACCGTATCAAGGTGGATGCGCTGCGTGACAGGCTGCGTCTCATGACTGAACGCCGCTTTGCGGGGGAAAGCTCCGCATGTGCGTCGTGTGCCCGTTGCGGCAAATAATCATAGAATTTAATAATAGGTTTTACAAGGAGTTGAATAATAAGTCATGACCCTCGATATTGATAAAATAAGAGAACAGTTTCCGATTCTCGAAAGGAGTGTGGGAAACCGGCGTCTTGTCTATCTCGACAACACAGCCACCTCGCAGACACCCTCTTCGGTAGTAGACAATATCGTCTCCCTGTATGAGCATACCAAGGCGAATGTGCATCGCGGAGTTCATACACTCTCACAGGAAGCTACCGATCTTCAGGAGCATACGCGCCGCAGGGTTCGTGACTATATCAACGCCGCGAGCGAGGAGGAGGTCATTTTCACACGAGGAACCACCGAGGCAATCAATCTTGTGGCATCGTCATACGGAGACCGCTTCAGAGACGGAGACGAGATTATCCTCACCGTAATGGAGCATCATGCCAATATTGTGCCCTGGCAGCTCCTTCAGCGTCATCACGACATTAAAATCAAGGTGGTGGATATAAACGACCGGGGGGAACTTGATCTGGAACAATATCGGTCGTTGTTCAACGAGCGTACGGTATTCGCTTCGTTTGCTCATGTAAGCAACGTGCTTGGCACTGTCAACCCCGTGAAGGAGATGATTGCCATAGCCCACAGTCATGGTGTCCCTGTACTTGTGGACGGTGCGCAGGCTACGCCCCATCTTGCAGTGGATGTTAGAGATCTCGATTGTGATTTCTATGTCTTCTCTTCTCATAAGATGTATGGTCCTACAGGTGTAGGAGTGCTTTACGGGCGTCGTTCGCTACTCGAGACAATGCCCCCTTATCAGGGCGGCGGAGAGATGATAAAACATGTGTGTTTCTCGGGAACAACGTTCGCAGACTTGCCGTTCAGGTTCGAGGCGGGAACTCCTGATTTCATAGATATAGCCGCATTTGCAAAGGCATTGGATTTCATAGAGGCGACAGGAATCGAGAATATCCGCAGTCACGAAGAGGAACTGCTTGCATACACCACTGCGAAACTTATTGAGATTCCGGATGTGAGGATTTACGGAACGGCTCCCGGAAAGTCAGCGGTAATATCATTCAATGTGGGTGCCGTCCACAATTATGACATCGGTCTGCTCCTTGACAAACTTGGTGTTGCGGTACGCACCGGTCATCATTGCGCACAGCCTTTGATGGAGCGGCTTGGAATACCAGGCACAGTGAGGGCATCCTTTGCCGTATATAACACCCGTGAGGAGGCTGACATGTTTATAGATGCGTTGAAACGAGTTGCAGCTATGTTTTGATGTCGCTTGGAAAATGTGTTATGATTGAAAAGAAAAACCATCAGTCGGCTATATGCTGC
>NZ_CAJMXD010000143.1:0-6932 GCF_905219685.1 Barnesiella sp. CU968 | reverse complement strand
TTCCCTTGTTGCTCGGAGGCGGGGTTCTAGCTACCTGCTCAAGCATGTATGAGTTGAGCTGTGAGGTGGGAATCGTGCGGCGGCGGTTCTCAAATACCTGCACCGCTGTTTCAAGCACCTTGAAAATACGCTGTTTTGTCAGTGCGGAGGTGAAAAGGATGGGAAAGTCTGTGAACGGTGCGAATTTCGAACGTATTGCCTGCTCGAAATTCTTCTGCGCCGCCAGACTTTTGTCAGCGACCAGATCCCATTTGTTCACACACACCACGAGCCCTTTGCGGTTACGCTGTATAAGGCTGAAAATATTCGCGTCCTGCCCTTCAATGCCTCTTGTTGCGTCAATCATAAGGATGCACACATCCGAAGCCTCTATGGCGCGGATAGAGCGTATGACTGAGTAATATTCGATGTCTTCATTGACTTTCTGTTTCTTCCTTATGCCGGCGGTGTCCACAAGATAGAAATCGAAGCCGAATTTGTTATAGCGGTGGTAAATTGAATCACGGGTTGTTCCGGCGATGTCGGTAACGATATGACGCTCTTCGCCGATAAAGGCATTTATCAGCGAAGATTTGCCTGCGTTAGGGCGTCCTACTATGGCGAATTTGGCGATATTTTCATCGGTTTCCTCCGTGTCGTCTTTTTCGGGCATGTCCTTAACAATCTCATCAAGGAGTTCACCCGTACCGGAGCCGTTTGCCGATGACACGCCTATAGGGTCGCCGAGACCGAAGCTATAGAACTCGGAGATGTTGAAGCGTGCGTCACCCCTGTCCTCTTTGTTTGCCACGACAATAACCGGTTTCTTTGACCGGCGCAGGATGGCGGCGACTTTGTCATCGAGATCTGTCACTCCGGTTGATGCATCGACCACGAAAAGAATCACATCGGCTTCCTCGATGGCGATTTCCACCTGTTTGTTGATTTCTTCCTCGAAAATATCATCCGAGTTCACTACCCATCCGCCGGTGTCGACGATGGAGAATTCCTGTCCGCACCAGTCGACTTTGCCATACTGGCGATCGCGTGTGGTGCCTGCCGTGTCATCGACAATGGCGCGGCGTGTCTGCGTCAAGCGGTTGAAAAGCGTGGACTTTCCCACGTTGGGTCGCCCGACAATTGCTATCAACTTACCCATATATTGTTTTTTTGAAGATTTTTGCTGGATTATTCCATATATCCGAACGCACGGAGTTTGTTTTCACGGTTGCGCCAGTCTTTTTCCACTTTGACAAAGAGTTCGAGGAATACTTTCTTTCCGAAGAACTTCTCTATGTCCTGGCGTGCGGTGATTCCGATTTTCTTTATTTTCTCGCCTCCTTTTCCGATTATGATTCCCTTCTGAGAGTCGCGTTCCACATAAATCACTGCCATGATATGTATCGCGCCCTCTTTCTCATCGAATTTCTCCACAATAACTTCGGTGCTGTAAGGAATCTCTTTGTCGTAATTGAGGAGCAGTTTCTCGCGGATAATTTCCGTGACGAAGAATCTTGCGGGTTTGTCGGTCAAGGCATCCTTTCCGAAGAACGGAGCCGAGACGGGCAATAATTCCTCGATGCGTTTCTTCAGGTTATCGACGTTGAAGTTTTCCGTGGCGCTGGTCGGGAATATTTCAGCATTAGGGAGGCGGTTCTTCCATGCTGTCATAATCGTTTCGAACTGCTCGTTTCCTTTGACAAGGTCTATCTTGTTTATTACCAGAAGAACCGGAATCTTCTCTTTTGCCACGCGTTCAAGAAAATCCGCGTTTTTCTCCGGATCCTCGACAACATCGGTCACATAAAGCAGTATGTCTGCATCGGTGAGTGCACCCTCCGAGAATCCGAGCATCGATTCCTGAAGCTTGTATTTGGGTTTAAGCACACCGGGTGTGTCGGAATATACAATCTGGTATTCCGGGGTGTTTACTATTCCCATTATCCTGTGTCTTGTTGTCTGAGCCTTGGAGGTGATGATGGATATCCTTTCGCCAACAAGGTCGTTCATCAGCGTGGATTTGCCGACATTGGGGTTTCCAACTATGTTCACGAATCCGGCACGGTGTCCTTCTTTGATCTTTGCTTCGGGGAGGAGGTTGTCGACCTCTATCTTGTTCTTGAGTTCTTCCATAATTTCTATCGTTTTTTGTGGACGTCACGTTGCGGGACGAGACGTCCCCGCTATTTGAACAATAGCCAGCCCGCACAGCGGGATGGCTATATTTAGAACCCTCCGAAGCGGGTCATTGTTCATTTTTCTGGAGTCAGCCTTATTTAGGGTCTATCGCCCAGATGAGATACATCGCGCCCCATGTGAAGCCTGCGCCGAACGCTGTCATCACTATGCGGTCTCCTTTATGGAGTTTGTTTTTGTATTCGTCAAGGCATAACGGGATTGAAGCCGCCGAGGTGTTTCCGTAGTGCTGGATGTTCACGAGCGTTTTCTCCTCCGGAATCTTTATGCGACCGCCAACTGCCTCAATTATTCTCAGGTTTGCCTGATGGGGCACAAACCAGTCGACATCTTCGACAGAGAGGTTGTTGCGTTTCATTACGGAAAGAGAAGACGAGAGCATATCGCGCACGGCGTTTTTATAAACCACGCGTCCTTCCTGATAGATATAATGCTCGCGGGCATCAACGGTCTCGTGAGAGGCAGGGAGCGCGGAGCCGCCCGCCTTCATGAGCAGATTGTGGAGTCCGCTTCCATCAATGTGGAATTCGCCGTCGATCACACCAAGATTCTCATCTGTGGGTTCTACCAGAACAGCCGCAGCCGCGTCTCCGAAGAGAGGACAGGTTGCCCGATCCTGATAATCGGTCATGCTGCTCATTTTCTCAGCGCATACCACAACCACTTTTTTATAAAGTCCGGCTTCGATATATGCCCTTGCTGCCTGCATGGTCACAATGAAGCCTGCGCAGGCTGCCTGAATGTCGTATGCATAGGCATTGGTCAGACCGAGTTCATGAGTGATGACAGAGGCGGTTGAAGGGAAACGGTAGTCGGGGTTTGAGGTGGCGCATATCACGAGATCCACCTCTTCCTTTGCTGTGCCGGTTTCTTCAAGCAGTTTGCCCACAGCCTTTATTCCGAGGAAACTTGAACCCTTTTCAGGGTCTTTGAGAATGCGGCGTTCCTTGATGCCTACGCGTGTGGTTATCCATTCGTCGTTGGTGTCGACCATCTTCGACAGCATGTCGTTGTCGAGGATGTCGTCAGGCACGTAGGAGGCGATTCCGCTTATTTTGGCGTTGGCCATAATCGAATAAAATAAGTATTGAAGTGAAAAAGTATTTTTTCACTTCATGAATTTGTTTTAAAAAAGATAGTTCCGCCTTTAATAAAGACTCCTGTTGCCACAAGGGCAACAGACCGGATCTTAAAACTTAGGCTTCAGCTTTCTCGATTACGAGTTTGCCGCGATAGTAACCGCATTCACCGCAAACGGTGTGGTAGATGTGCCAAGCGCCGCAGTTGGGGCAGATTGCGAGAGTGGGGACGAGAGCTTTGTCGTGTGTGCGGCGTTTTGCCGTACGGGTGTGCGATTGTCTGCGTTTAGGATGTGCCATTTCTGTATTGTTTTAATATTATTATTCAGTTTTTGTTAAAGTGTCGTGTTTTAAAAGATTGCCTTAATCTTCGCTTCCGCTTTCGATTTCGGCGTCGACATCATCAAGAGCCTCTTCCGTCTCTTCATCTCCGCCTCCTTTGTGTCTTGAAAGGACTGCTGCCATGGCGCGGTTGCATTTGCCCATCGGGTGCACATGGCGCAGCGGAATCGTCAGCAGGATGGTGTCGTAGAGAATGTATGCCACGTTCAGATAGCTGTTGCTGTAGGGAATCACCAGGAGATTGTCGGCACCGTCATCATAGTTTTCACCGTATTTGACTATCACATGATATTCCGTGTCTACCTCGTGGTCGAGTGGATCAAGACAGCGGTCGCAGGGAATCTGCAGCATCCCCTTGCAATGGAATCTGCAGTCGTAGGTGTCGTTCTTCTTCACAAGGTCGAGATGAACCTTGACATCAGAAGAGATGATGTCCGTGTTTTCCATGTTTTTGAAAAACTCGGTCGTTATCTCGAAATCCTGCTCATGGTGTCCGTCGGGCAACGAAGCAAGTTGAACTTTAAAAGCAGTAAACTTTCCCATAGTACCTCCGAGGGGAATCGAACCCCTATCTAAAGTTTAGGAAACTTCTATTCTATCCGTTGAACTACAGAGGCATACGTTATGTAGAAACACCGCTCTTCCTCCTCCTTCCGGATTTTGAAAAGCTGCGCTTACATAAATTGCGTCTGCAAAGTTAGTTATTTTTTTGAAGATGACAAAATTTTATCATTTTTTGAAGTCATTTTGAAATCTTTATGGCGGAATCCTTATCATGATTCCCGGAACTTTTTTTAACACTCTCTTAAAATTCAAATTCCGGGGTCTAACGCAGACGGAGCTTAGAACCGGGTCTGTCGCGGACTCGGGGGTTCAGTTTACGGAGTGTGGAGAGTTTTATCCCGAAGCGCTGCGAGATTGAATGAAATGACTCGCCTTCACCGACAGTAACGTTGCTGACTCCTTCCGGTGGCGTGTCTCTCTTTTCTTCCAGATATACCTCCTCCCACGGCTTGATTTCCCGGTCTTTGTCTACATCGTTATATTTAAGCAGTCGGGATTTTTTGATGCCGAGTTCTTTGGCTATCGAGGAGTAGGTGTCTCCGGGAGAGGCGATGACGCAATGGAGTCCGCGACTGCGGCGCACAGGATGTGTGGCACGCAACATGTCGTGGATGAAACTCGCGTCTTCTTCGGCGCGTCTTCCTGATTCGGTATCGAAGAGATACAAAGCGTAGCGTTCGATTATGGTTATGAGTCTTGTGGCGTAATTGGGGTCTGTGGCATAGCCGCAGGCTTTAAGACCCTTTGCCCAAGCTGCATAATCTGTGACATCGTTCTTGAAAAGTGGGGCATAACGTTTGCGCAGCAGGAATCTGGAATGGTCGTCGAAACTTTCAGCCGCGGATGAATAAGATCTGAAGCATTCGTTTGCAGCGTCATCATTGCGCAACAGAGTGTCTCCCTTCCATTCGCTGTGGCATTTTATGCCGAAATGGTTGTTGCCCAGTGTCGCGAGAGATGATTGCCCCGCACGGCTTTCAAGCAGTCCCTGGGCGAGAGTTATCGAAGCCGGGATGCCGTGGGCTCGTTGCTGTTCGATTGCCATCTCGCTATATGTGTCGATATATTCCTGATACGGATTCTTTTTGGCGGCACCGAGAGAAAATGTTATTGCCAGCGCGTTAATAATTATAAGAAATCTGTAATAACTCATATAGGTAGGTATAGATATGGAGCTTATGGTATGCTCCGTATGCAAAATTACGAATAAATTATTATATTTGCGAAAAAGAAAACAACAGCCATGAAGGAGAAAGAGATTAAAACACTGATAAAAGTGTGTGATTACGAAGAGTTGTCGGCTGAAGACAGGGAGCTTGTGGATGCCGCCAAAGCTATGACCCGCTCGTCATACGCGCCGTATTCCAGATTCCATGTCGGCGCTGCTATCCGCATGGATGGAGGAGGGATCGTCACCGGCAGCAACCAGGAGAATGCCGCATATCCGTCAGGGACATGCGCGGAGCGCACGGCTGCTTACTGGGCATCCGCACAGTATCCGGGTGTGGCGATGAAGAAGATTGCGATTGCCGCCTGGACACGCCTTCATAAAGACAAAAGCGAACCCGATGAGGAGTGTTTCCAGCGATTGCCCATCAGCCCTTGTGGGGCTTGCCGCCAGGCATTGCTCGAATATGAGGCTCTGTACGGCGACATTGAGGTGATTCTTTATGGACTCGACTGTGTTTATGTGCTCCCTTCGGTGAAATCGCTTCTCCCTCTGAGTTTCACGGAATTTTAGAAAGAGTAGCGAAGTGTCAATAAGGCTTCGATCGGGCGAAGGGTGTAGGAAAAGTTGTTATCTTGAAAATGTGAATTATTTATAACAGCTTCTTAAACAAGTTAAAATTGGATAGGTGGTCGGGAGGTTTGAACAAGGTGCGGATACGGGTTGTTAATATTTCTAAAGACATATTATCAACTATAAACATATCGGTTATGCATAAATCCGGAATAAAGGGGATTATCCCCGGACTGTTGCTTATGTGTGTGCTGCTTTCAGCTGGACTTTCTTCCTGTGTCGTTGATGGTGACGACTGGTGGGGAGGTCCGCCTGCCGGTTGGGATACTTTCAATGATTCCAGGCTTACTGGATATTGGGGGCTTGTGCAGTATAACAGCGACCCGGTAGGAGCGGGGGATGCGAACTATCTCTATTTCAACGGTAACGGCAGAGGATATTATTATTATCTGCAGGGTGGCAGAGAGTATACGGAACGGACTGTGTATTACAGTCAGGATTCGAATACCGGCACGTCAAACTACCAGATCAATATACAGTATGAGTATTCATCGCCGGTCACTATGAATTATTGGTTCACACATGGCGGCAATACAATGTGGATGCAATGGCGCACAGGAAACGGAGCTGTTCAGACCTATGTCTACGACAGGATGGATCGTGCTCCGTGGTGAAGCGGGAAATGTAAGAAGTTGTTAAAAATATAACGCCAAAGGATATAAAGAAAGGGGAGTTGAAAAAATCAGCTCGCCCTTTGTTATTCTGTATTGCCTGCTTTCAGCTGATCCAATAATCGGACATCAGCTGAGTCTGAGTGGATGAATGCTCGGCACAGTTGATTAGATCGGAATCGTTGTATGCGCCGTTGATTTGTGAAGAAATAAAAATAAACTGGGACATAACGTTATTGTGTCTAAATTTTGTTAAAAGTATTAAATAGAGATTTGATGATATAATCAACATTCAAGAACGAAGTGCAAAAATTTCGTTCTGAATAGCCCTACAAATTTTTGACGTTCGATACTTAATGG
>NZ_CAJMXD010000142.1:0-6970 GCF_905219685.1 Barnesiella sp. CU968 | reverse complement strand
ATCTTAAATCACCACTCATTTATATTAACAAACAAACAGACCGTTTTGATTGCCCTCAACTGATTTTTTTTATTTGCTGGCAAGAGGCATCAGTCCGGTTTCAGCTACATATGCCATCATGCCCTGCTCGGAAAGATCAACAAGCATCATGTCGCCATCAGGCTTGATCATACGCACATGACTGTCGTCCACGAACGTCATGAAAGGAACCAGTTCTCCCTCGGCACCCTCGAATGCCCAGGTCTGGGATTCCTCTATAAACTCAAGACGGGTCTTTTCTCCGGTTTCCGCATGCGTCACCGTGTAACCTTTGCCATCGCAGTCTATCAGATAACGGCCGTGATCAGTATCAACAGCCTTTACTGAAGCTGTCATCGGATTTGTGCCACTCCAGAATTCTATGGAATTTATCACCAGGAGATCTGCTATACTGGTCACTTCATATACGGGAAGAATCCAAAACGCGAAAAATACAAGCTCGTTGACGAATTTATTGCCTACCTGCTTGTTCCAGGAAAGCACCTTGTTAGTCATTGCAAACGAACCGATACATGACGTGAAAGCCATCGAGGAGCCGGCAAGAAGAATTGCCGCTACCGCTATCTTATACTTCTTCATATTTAGTTTAGTTGATATCAGTTTGTAAATTTAGTAAAAAAATCCGGCATTCCATACTTTTATCTCAGGGAAATGACAATGAAACGATAATCATGAGTAATCATGAGTTCATATCCCGAGTTCAATGTCCTCCGGATTATCCAGAGCTTCTTACCCCGGAGTCCGGCAACGGTGCGCCAAACGATGAGGAATACCCGTCATTATGTCCTGACTGTCCGGCTGTCAGCTGTGAGGCAAGTTTGACCACATGATTGTAATTACCGAAATTCAGCCCGTCTATTGTCTTCATGAGATTTCGCGATTTTTTTATTCTGGCATCGGCTTTCTCCACATCGTCAAACAATGATATGGAAACGGATCCGCATGGCACTATTCTCGACAGCACCACCCCGGCTCTCTTGTATCTGACTCCAGGTGCGAATATCTTTTCAAGACATTTCACGGCAGCCGATGTCAACTCGGCTGCATCGTCAATCGGATCAGTAAAAACCACTGTCGCTTCCGGAGCCTGATAACCTCGTTCTGTATGAAACCTGTTGGTTCGCAAAAAAACTTTCAGTTCTCCGCAGACTCCGTCCATCGCCCTCAACCGACGTGACACATGGGCGCAATAAATGGCTATTCGAGCCCTCAGATAGTCAAAATCATCTATATCTTCCGGAAATGTCCGGGTCTCGCTGATGGAATCCTGCATCTTTCGTGACACATAGTCAAGCTCTATACAAGACTCTCCGTGAAGTTCACGCCAGCTGCGTTCTCCATGAACTCCCATCTCTGATCTGACCCAGACAAGAGGCTTACGGTATAAATCTCCGATTGTAAACACTCCTTTTGCATACAGCCGTTTTGACAGACGACGACCCACTCCCCACAGCTCCCCTATCCCCAAAGTATCAAGCAAAGCCTCAAGACGATCCCCCTCAGCGCCTGTCACAACTTTTTCGCCTCGCTTCTTTCCCGTTTCCGCCGCAATCTTTGCAAGTGTCTTTGTCGACGCAAACCCGAGCGTCACCGGTATGCGTTCCTCTTTCCAGCATGCCTCACATATGGCATTGCCTATTTCCGTAATCATTGCATCGGGAATACCGGACATATCCAGAAACGACTCATCTACAGAATAGTCGATAGTGAATGGGACAAACCGCCGGAAAATATCATGCACTTTCAGACTCTTTTCCCGATACAGACGATGATTGCCTGAGTACGCGACAATCTTACCTGAATATATCAGATCTCGGATCTCGTATGCCGTCTTCTGCTTGAAAACACCCATTTTCTTCGACTCATTACTGCGTGCTACCACACAACCGTCATTATTCGACAGCACGACCATAGCCACACCGTCAAGCGAGGGATCTATCGACCGCTCGCATGACACAAAGAAATTATTGCAATCCGCCAATCCTATCATAATCTATCTTCGATATCGGTAAAGACCGTCTTCAAGTATCACGAAACCCTCGCCGCAAAGATAAGAAAGATATTCGGAAAGCTGCGACGGAACAATTCTGAGGTCACGTCCCATTATCCTTATATCCGCACCGCCGGGTCTGGATCTGATATATTCCACAATCCGGGCAAGCCGGTTTTCCTCTTTTCCGCCTGAACGCTGATTTCTTCCGCGACAAATGTCGCAACGTCCGCAATCCTTGCCGTCTTGCTCTCCAAAATATTCCAGCAGAATCTTCTCCCTGCATTTCCCTTTGCCGAAACCATAATCTATCATTGCCTCGGTGCGCTCGCTTATCACTTTTTTCCGATCTTCATATATATCCTTACCTATCATGACATATCGCTTGTCTTCTCGTGCGGTAGGGAAGTAAATATAAGGAGAACGGGAACGCGGCACATAACTCAAGACCTTGCGCCTGCCCAATTCCAGAAGAGATTCATAGACGCTCCGCTCGTCTATTCCTGACTCCCGCGATATCACCCGTTCGTCGATATAGACATATTCGGCAAAAAGACCTGAATAAAGACGGAGTATTCTTGTCAATACGAGGTCCGCGTCTGCCGACAGACGGTCTACATGATACAACTCTTCTCGCGTGCAGGTCATCATCACCCGGGAACGGTGCTCTGTCTCCTCAAGATATTCAAGATAACCAGCCTGCCCCAGAAGATGCAGACAAGCCAGACACCTGCGTCTCTGATAGCTGAAAACCTCACAAAAACGCTCTACATCAAATTCGGCAAGTTTCTCATATCCTTCATCCATAGAGACATGAAGATAATTGCATACCCGTTCGTAAAGCAGCTTTATTTCTTCTCTCGGCGGGAAAGTCTCTGTAACTCTGCGTCTCAGCAGACCGGAATCCGCACGAGATGTGAGTAGAACTACATATGACTTTTTCCCGTCTCGTCCGGCCCTGCCTGCCTCCTGATAATATTCTTCGAGAGACGGGGGCATGTCGAAATGAATCACAACCCTTACATCCGGTTTGTCGATACCCATGCCGAAAGCATTGGTGGCGACCATCACACGCACGCCGCTGCGCTGCCACTCGTTCTGGCGTTCTTCTTTAAGAGATATGTCAAGTCCGGCATGATAATAGGTAGAAGAAATACCCGCGGAACTCAGATATTCCGCAATCTCGCGCGTGCGCTTTCTGCTTCTTACATATACGATAGCCGAACCCTCTGTGCGGCTGAGTATATGAAATATCTCATATATCTTTGTTTCTGTATTCCTTACAATATAATTCAGATTGGAACGGGAAAAACTCATGCGGAAGAGTGCGGCATCCTTCATCTCAAGCTGACGCAATATATCTGACTCTACATGTGGAGTCGCAGTAGCTGTCAGTGCCAGCACATTCACTTTTGGAAAAATCTTCCGCAACGAACGGATATTCAGATATGACGGACGGAAATCATATCCCCACTGTGAAATGCAATGCGCTTCATCCACTACGATCAGCGAGACTTCCGTCATTCTCAGCTCCTGAATGAAACGCTGGTTGCGAAGACGCTCTGGAGAGACATACAACAGTTTCGCTCCCCCGTTAATAAGTTTCTCTCTTGCGATCTTGGATTCTCTTGCCGTCATGCCTGAATGAAGGTATACCGCCTTGACTCTCCGCCTTTTCAGATTGTCGACCTGATCTTTCATCAGTGAGATCAACGGCGTCACCACAACCGTAAGTCCTGGCAACGCCATAGCCGGGACCTGGAATGTTATAGACTTTCCTCCACCCGTCGGCATAAGCCCCAGTGTGTCACGCCCGGATAGGACAGACATGATGATATCTTCCTGCAACGGACGGAATGACTCGTATCCCCAGTGTTTTTTGAGAATATTGCGGATAACAGTGGAATCCATTTACCATGTTGGTTAAGATGTGACTGACGGCTTGCTATTTTTTATCTGACGAGGGGCGGATATCGCGGATCATCAGCTGTATGGAATCCGGATTGTTCGAGCGTTTCGTCTGCTCGATCGTATAGCAGATGTCAATAGGACGGTGAGAATGGATATGCTCGAAATATTGTGACATGTTGAACGCTATGGCGTTTATGACATGACTCGTGCTGTTGTCTTCAAGCTCGAGTTTGATATGCTCAAGATTCTTGCCTACAAGTTTACTCGTTCCGAAATCGAAGACATTGCGGGAACAGAACACCGGCTTCTGGTTTCCGGGACCGAAAGGATTGAATTTCTTAAGATATGACACAAGTTCCGGTGTGATGTCTGCAAATTCTATCTCTGCGTCTATATCAAGTTGCGGCGACAGCTGGTTGGGCTGGATATTGGATGACACATACTCTTCAAACCTCCTGCTGAACTCGGCGATATTCTCCTCTTTCATCGAAAGTCCCACCGCATATGTGTGACCTCCGAAATTTTCAAGAAGATCACGCGTCGAATTAACTGCCGAATATATGTCGAAACCCTGTACAGACCGCGATGACCCGGTTGCCATTCCATTGGAATAGGTCAGTACCACAGCCGGTTTGTAATAAAGTTCCGTAAGACGGGAGGCGACGATACCGATGATACCTTTGTGCCAGTCCTTATTATAGATTACTATGGATCTCTTGCCCTGGACTATTCCGACATTATTTTCGATAAGACGGTTGGCCTCCTGTGTAATCTGTTTGTCAAGTTCTTTCCTGTCGCGGTTATATTGATCGATATCCTTCCCTTTCTCATAAGCGTCATGCAGATCGCGGCTTACAAGAAGATCAACAGCCTCCACACCGCTCTGCATTCGTCCTGACGCATTGATGCGCGGACCTATCTTGAATATGACATCACTGATCGTTATGTCTTTGTTGGTCAGTTTGCACAGACGTATTATGCTGCGCAGACCAAGGTTAGGGTTGGAGTTCAGACGGCGGAGACCATAATGCGCCATAACGCGGTTCTCCCCTACTATGGGAACGATGTCGGCGGCAATACTCACAGCCACGAGGTCAAGAAGAGAATCAAGCTCATTGTGATTGGAAAGTCCATTGCTCATGGCGAATGCCTGCATGAACTTGAACCCCACCCCGCAACCGCTGAGATAAGGACACGGATATGTGGAATCAGGCATCTTGGGATTCAGAATCGCAGCGGCGTCAGGAAGTTCATCGTCAGGCATATGATGATCACAAATAATGAAATCAACACCCTTTTTCTTCGCGTAGGCAATCTCCTCGATTGCCTTTATACCGCAATCAAGCACGATGACAAGCTTCACGCCATTATCGGCGGCGTAGTCTATGCTTTTCATTGAAATGCCGTATCCCTCTTCATATCGTGTGGGAATGTAGTATTCCACATTCGAGTAGTAATTCTGGAGATACTTGTAGACCAAAGCTACGGCTGTGACTCCGTCAACATCATAATCTCCATAAATCATGATACGTTCTTTGGCACCCATGGCTTTGTTGAGACGGTTGACCGCCTTGTCCATGTCGTTCATCAGAAACGGGTCATGCAGATGCGATAATGCCGGAGAAAAGAAACAGTCGGCACCTTCCGCAGTAGTGACACCACGGCGTATCAGAAGTTCTGCCACAACGGGGCTGTCGCCGACATGACTCGCCAACACCTCCGCCTCTCGCTTCTCCTGATGCGTCAAAGGCTGATAATTCCATTTTCCTGTCATTGTGTATCTCCTCCTACATTAATTGTTCATACAAAATTAACGAAATATTTCGGAAGGAACAAATATCATTCTTCCTTTATTGTTATCTTTAACTCTTATTATTAATTTTGCATGCGTGAAAAAAACAGGATACACACAGATTGACCGCACCATCTTGCGGCTTGCGTTGCCGGCTATTGCGAGTAATATAACAGTTCCCTTGCTGGGACTCTGCGACACTGCAATAACCGGACACCTCGGCAGTGGCATTTTCCTGGCTGCTGTCGCCGCAGGCGGCACAATCTTCAACGTCATTCTGTGGCTATGCGGTTTTCTGAGAATGGGCACCACAGGACTGACCGCAGAAGCGTATGGTTCCCGGAATCCCGAAAGATGCAAAACTGTTTTCTGGCGTGCCGTGTCAATGGCGTTTCTTCTTGGAATTGTCATTGTTGTCGTCCGCAATCCCTTGTTACAACTTTTTCTCGGCATCATCGATCCGAGTGCCGAGGCAACAGACGCAGCATCCATGTATTTCAGAATATGCGTTTGGGGAATCCCTCCGCTGCTTGTGACTCTGTCGATAAACGGCTGGTTTATCGGAATGCAGGACACTGTTCGCCCGATGGCAATATCGGTGGCAATGAACATACTGAATATATCAGCAAGCATAATAGCCGTTTACGTATTCAATGCCGGATTTGCAGGTGTCGCTTTCGGCACTCTTGCCGCAAACTGGACAGGACTTTTTCTTGCCATCGGCATTGTGGCATCATATTCACGCAAAGTTCCCTTGACACCGGATTTCAGGCAAATCATCAAAGGCGGAGGATTTGGGAAATTTTTCCGCGTCAGCTCAGACCTGTTTCTGCGCTCGGCATGCATTATGGGTGTTTCTCTTTCAGTCACGGCAATCGGGGCAAGAATGGGCGACATGACAATGGCTGTAAACACTGTCATGCTTCAGTTTTTTCTGTTCTTCTCATATTTCATGGACGGCTTTTCATTCGCCGGCGAGGCCCTTATAGGCAAAAACGCAGGGGCACTCGATTTCAATTCATTACGTCATGTCGGAAGACGTCTGCTTCATTGGTCGGCATTTATGGCTATGGCATTTCTGATTGTCTACACATTCGGCTCGTCATTGATAACAGACATGATTACTGATGTGGAAAATGTCAGAGAGGGAGTCTGGAGCATGCGCTTCTTTATATGGCTGTTGCCTCCGGTGGCTGTATGGGCTTTCATTTATGACGGTTTTTTCATAGGATTGACAG
>NZ_CAJMXD010000141.1:0-6991 GCF_905219685.1 Barnesiella sp. CU968 | reverse complement strand
ACTCCATCTCCTACGAATGTAATATGAATTTTATCGCGCTCGCATGGTTTCATTAAAGACAAAGACTTGATTATAATATCTTGTCCTTTACGCGATGTAATAGAGCCTACACTACAAATTTCATACAAATTATCGTTTTTTACAACGTCGTTACATGAATCAATATGTGGCAATCCATTATATACAAAATGTACTCTATCGGGACTGATTTCAGGATGGTTGCGCAGAAATAGTTTGCAAGGATTGTTTGCGACAAAACAAATTTTTGTCACTTTGTTTATAGTATAATGTTCGACACGATTTAAAAGTCTCATTACCCATGAATCATTAATACAGGGAAAATATAAAGAGAGCATTTTAAATGTCTCACCATTATTATGCAATGTCAAAAGTATGGGACGGTTTGCGCTTGTATGCTTCAGATAATAATAACACGTAAATATGTCATGAAAAAACAACGGTGTTTTATCTTGCGGATTTTCATCTTCAACATAACGTTTCGCAATTTTTTTAGATGATTTCATAAATCCCAGATATATGGATATTGCAGATTCCAATGTTGGAGAATGAGATATTAAAGCCTTCAGAACCCTTTTGATACAAGATTTCACTCCTTTATTTTGCAAGACCATATCATTCGACCTACATTTTGGAGTCTCCCAATAAGTATCGTTTGTAACAAAATTACAGGACACTCCATTTGTCTCAAACAATGACCTACTATTATATAAGAGTTTTATAACGGAACTTGCTCCATTAGGAGCATTTAACCAACCTCCATATATCACATCTACCTTCTTCATAAAATAAAATTTCTATGCATAAACATGCCATTCAATTTTCTTTCGCACGTAAATATAATGTGCCCAAAGTGACATTGCAGCAATAATTGTACAATACCCGACGGTTATTCCAATCACTCCGTAATGCAACCCCAGAACCAGTGTTGAAAGACAACACAAAGCACCTGTAACTACAGAATAAGCCAAAAGCGGTTCCTTTTTATGACACCTTAGATATACTGCCCAGGCATTGACAAATTGACTGATGAATACAGCCACAATCATTAATAAAAGTGGAAGGAATGGCAAAAATCTATTTCTTAGAGGCAGCTCCAGTATTTGCATGATTCCCAACATAATTAACAGAACAGTCAATAAGATAAAACATACTATTGACATTTGTCGGACAGTAGTATGGAATAATTTATCAAGTTGTAAATAGTCTTTTAATGCTATCAAACGTGACATTACTGGAATCTTAGTACTTATCCAACTTTGCGAAAACGCAGATATACTATTCAATGCTGTTAGTGTCATTCCCATTTGTCCGGCAACTGCTGCACCTGATGTTGCAAATAAGACTGGATTGAAAAACTGCACAACAAAATAGCTACTGACCCAACTCAATGCAATTTTCCATTGATACGGAAATATCTCATTCCTATAACTGATCTTACTTTCGATTCTTACACCCCACAGAAACTTAAGAATAGACAATAGATTATTTCTTGTAACCAGAATAAAAACAATTATACTGGAAAGAAGAGAACTTAACCCCAGAACATAGAGTTTAAATCCGGCTATAAATAGAATCCATGACAAAAGAGGTGTCATTAACTGTTGATAAAACCTAATTCTTGACACTTCCTTAACCTTCCCCATTCCTGTCAAGACCGCTAAAACCGGCGATAAAAAAAGACTCAACCCAGTACTAACACACACCAATACCCATGGTGCCAGCCATACAGAATCATGTGTCTCTACTGAAAAATGTGAAAAGAATATTATTCCGCAAATTACAGTAATGATTACGAACATCAACGATACGATACCATACCATCTTACACTGAATCTTAACAAATGCGCAATCCGTGAAATATTATCGCTGCTCCCTGACAATTTATATACTTCTTTCCATTCAAGACCTGCCATCTCATGTCCTACAAACTGGATTAATATATTTGTAAGACCTAATTCAAAAAAAATCTGTATTGCAAGAATACTGCCAAATGTATAATAATACCCTTGGTCTACTTTTGAAAGGAATCCTGCGATCATTAAGACAGTAACTACCCCAGTTACGCCTTGAACTACTCTTGCTCCTGAAGAATATGCCACAGATTTGTCAATGCCTATTTTCCTCAAATACTTCAGAAAACACTCTTTTCCCATTTTGAATCTGTCACTTCAGTAAATTCTCAACAAATTCTCGAAACGCTCCTTTTCCTCCTTGGATAACGGTGACATATCCCACTTCGTCCTTGACCGCCTTGATAGCATTAGCCGGGGCACCACTGAAACCAACCGCCTTTAACAGAGGCAAGTCTGGTATATCGTCACCTATATATGCAACCTCATCAAGCGTTATTCCCAATTTATTACAGAGCGATATAGCTGTTTCAAGTTTATCGTTTATTCCTTGAAAAACATAATCTACCTTTAACTTAGCCGCTCGCCGTTCCACAATTCTTGTGTCTTCTCCCGTTATAATACCGACCGGAATACCATGCTGATGTGCCAAAAGCACTCCGGCACTATCATATGTGTGGAATCTTTTCCACTCATTGCCTGTCTGGTCATAATACATGCTGCCATCTGTCCAGACTCCGTCAATATCAGTAAGTATGAGTTTGGGGATTCTTTTCATAATCTGCCTTAAGTAATTATTATCATTGATTTAACCGTACTTCCGACAAGTATGCTTTCTGAGAATAAAATGCGTGCAACATATACACATGCTCAATCTTTTAACATGTCCTTATATATTATCTCATCGGCAGGTATGCGACATGCTGCTTTTTTCCCAATTACAAGATTGCGGTCATGCCATTTGAAACCATCGCCTGGACTAAGCATATGAATGTCTGCTTCGCATATCACTTCTCCAGCTTCTATGACCCTGCGACTCGCAATTGATCTTTCCAGCTTCTCTTTGGATGAAGCGACACTTGGATCTATATAAAGTGATTTTGTTCCCAACCAATGTTCGGCAACTCTAATATCTCTGACCATACGGTTTACACCATCGGGTCCTAATGAGCCCGCCTGATCAGTACCTTTCATGTGCCTGTCAATAGTTATATGCTTCTCTATAATTTCCGCACCCATTCCTACTGCTACCAATGGAGCCGAAATACCGATTGTGTGATCAGAAAATCCGATCTTAAATTGTGAGTAATGCTCTTTTAAATATCTTATTGTAAGCAGATTCAAATTGTCAGGGGCAGTTGGATATTGACTTACACAATGTAGAATCGATATATCATCATGATACCTTGTAATTAAATCAATAGCCGTATCAAGTTCCTCCTTGCCTGACATACCTGTTGAAAGAATCATGGGAAGCTTCGTTTCTGCAAGAGCTTCCAGCAATGGAAGATTCGTAAGATCCCTGCTTGCTACCTTCAATTTATCCGGAACAAATAGCTTAAGCATATCAAGACAACCTATGGCACATAAGGTCTCGACAAAATCCAGACCTTTGGATTTTGCATGTTTGTATACTTCAAAATGTTCCTCATCCGACAATTCAAGCACTGCCCTGTGTTCGCCATAAGTTCTACCAAAGGAGTTCGGAGAATCATAAATACGATTCATCTGAGAAACGGTCAGTTCCTCGGATAAATCTCTTTTTGTCATTTTAACGGCATTCATCGGTCTTAAATCAAGACCAAACACTTCCTCCTTTACAGGACGAGCCACAAGATCCACTATTAGTTTGGCAATGTCTACAGAACCATTATGATTCTGTCCAATCTCACCAATGATATATGTCTCTGTCATAACTACTTGGTATTAGCATTTATATTATCTTGCATCCTGATGTAAAACTCAGGATGGCATGTGTCAATGTATTCTATTATAGTCTTGGGAGAGTTTTGCAGACCTTTTTCTTGAAGTTCCATGAATAATTGTTGCTGAAGCTCAAAATCATCTTTAGTGTCAAGTGTCAGCCTTATATTTGTACGAGCCTCAATACCCTTTACCATATCATCTATAGGGAATAAAAGTATACGGAATTTATCGGGAGTATTATATATGTAATTG
Source organism: Barnesiella sp. CU968 (assembly GCF_905219685.1). Lineage (NCBI taxonomy): Bacteria > Pseudomonadati > Bacteroidota > Bacteroidia > Bacteroidales > Barnesiellaceae > Barnesiella > Barnesiella sp. CU968. Next base: position 2,942 of record NZ_CAJMXD010000141.1, on the reverse strand, counting down.
GTTACATGCTCGTGATATATCTTTTCAGCGGTCATTGCATATGCTTTCTTTAGAGCTGACAATCTTACACCCTCCGTCCAGAATCCATAATGCGTAAGAATCGATGGCTTTCCACTTGACGTTTTAAACGAAACATAGTCGTAATCAACTTCTGAAAATACAATCGATAGAAAACGCAATGACTCTAAATCAAGAAAGACATTATCCGCACAAATCCTGATTATCTTTTCTACTCCGTAGTGTTCCGCAGCAGCAATAAAGCGATCCAACACATCATTCTCACTTCCCCTATACACTTTAACTCCGTGTCTGGAAGCGATTTCATGAATTTTATCGTCTTCTTTTTTTTCAGAAGTAGCGACAATTATATCCGATATCGACAGATACTCTTTGTTGGAATTTAGTCTGTCCAATAAAATATCAAGAACACTTTTATCTTCATAAAAGTGTTTTATCATTTTTGACGGTAAACGTGTGGATCCTGTTCGAGCTTGAATGATAATGGTTGGATTCATCGCATGTTTAATTATTTATATAATTTCTTTGTTGTATTCGAGGGCGAGGCGGTAGGCGGCGCGGTCGTGGGGGGTGAGGTCGCGGCGGCGCGACAGCTCGGCGAGGAGACGGTTGTCGAGGGCGGTCTGCTCGTCGAAGTCGAGGACTTCGGGGAAGAGGGAGCTTACAAACCTGCGGTAACTCTTGAGTATAGAGGTGCTCTCTGACGCTAAATCGTCAATCCGGTTGAAGTCGTACCAACGGCGCTTCAACTCTTCCGCATCGCCATCGATCCGCAACCCTATATCCTCCCGCATAATGAGCGCAAGCCGCTGATAATTCTCATACGCCGTGACTCCCGGAAAACAACTGTGCTCCATGAGTGCCGCCAACCATCTGTCTGACAGCTCGCGGCGTGCTTCCTCCGATATTTCATATACCTGACTTTCGGCTATCCGACGGTTGCCGCATCGCCACGCGTCAAGTATGCGGCGCCTGTGCGTGTCTATGAACCTGCAGTCGGGCATACGCCTATATCCCAACCGGTACATCGTCTCGAAACATTCGAGCAGCATGGCGATTTCTTCCTCCTTGCAGACCGACAGCTCCAGACTGATTCTGTCGCTCATTCGGCGGCACTCCTGACGCAGGGATGTCTCCTCTGACGTTGCCTTATGTCCGTCGTACACCAGCATTCCCGACATCTGGCTTTTCATGGCAAGATAATGGGAATAACCTGTAATATCTTTCACTTCTGTCATGTATTCTGCCTGTCGCGTCATTTTAACTTAAGCTGTTTAAGGCGGATGGGGAATCAGGATACAGACTCCACGAAGGTTTCGTCTACCTTGACGTCATTCCACCGTATAAAGGAGGATTCCGACAGTCTGAGCACGTAGGCGCAGCTTCCGTCCACATTCCGTATTTCCCTTACTATCCCTTCCTGACCTTCGAGCAAACCGCCGCCGCTGATCCTGACTTTGTCGCCGATTGCGGCAGCATGGCGGTTTACCAGTTCCATCTCCACATCTGCAGTAAGTTTGCCGATATGACGCTGAAATCTGGTCATCTCGCTGCGGGAGATGAATGAATAGGGACTGTCGGGACTGTTCGTCACCCGATAACACCAGGCTTTGTTACCTGTCAGACTCATGAATCTGCCAACTTTGTCGCTGCGCATCCGGAAAAAAAGCAATCCCGGAAGATAAGGAAGCTCTTCAGTGACCATCTTCCGGTTTTCCCGGCGCACTACTTTTCTCACAGGATAATAGAATGACAGTTCTTCGAACCCGCTGCCTTTGAATGCATTCTCTTCCGATGTAATGTCTTCGGGAGATACGCCCGAACGCAACCTCATCACGTACCAGCGCACGGTCTTGTCATTTATGGCATCTGCCACGCGATTTATGATGCTGCATTCTCGGTCAGCGTCAATGTCTGCCAGCTCCACAAGCGAGAGAAACGCCCAGTCACGTGGAAGTTCCGGCAATATGGCTCTGATTTCACCATATGTGACTCCGTTTCCAAGAGCGGTGTGAATCCACATCGAAGTAAGCGATTCCCGTGAGAACTCCGTACCGAAGTCCATACCAGACATTCGCAAAACAGTATGCATGTCGGCAAGGAGGTCGTGGATTATCCTTTGCTCCCGCTTCTTCCCCTGTCCTAAGGCAAATACATATTTCTGCTGTGGTGACACTCGCATTCCGTCTATTATGTCACCGGCATGGAGACAGGTCGCAACCGGATCTTCAAACCGCAGTCGCACAACATCTTCCAACGATGATTTTACGTTATACAGCAGATAGAGTACTATATTTACAATCTGCCAGTCAGACGATGACTTCTCTTTTTTGAGTAACCGGGGAATCAGAGAAAGATTATCGGCAGTTTTACTATCCTGACATTCAGATTGCCTGTGCAATTCTGCTTTTACCGTAACAAACGGATCTTCGCTACCGCATTTATTGCCGCAGTTATCGTTGACATCAAGAAAAAGAGTATGTAACGCTCCTACATATCTTCTGCATGTTGTGAGCTTCAACCCTTTGCAGAGCATATCTGTCACCCATAGCCGGAGATTCTTTGCCGTCAGAGTCTGGAAGGAGTGTCTTTCAGCTGAGCGCAGAAGTGATGGCACTACCCTGTCGGCAACCATTGCCGGACAATCCACACCCAGACCACTTTCGACAAACTCAAAGAACCGATCCACTATATATCACTTATTGCAAGTCAATTACCTTGATTCATGCGATGCACGGAATGCTTCGTTCACACTATACTTCTTCTTCCCTCCCATCCGCTCACACAGCGGATAAAAAGGAAAAAACCGATTCATATTCTGTCAGAAACACCGACATCAAACAAAGCATACACATGCCTTTAAAATCTATATCTCTTGGGAAGAGAGATGGATGAATTATAAAAGGCTTGTTATAAATACGTTA
>NZ_CAJMXD010000140.1:0-6991 GCF_905219685.1 Barnesiella sp. CU968 | reverse complement strand
TTGGTCTTTTTAAGAAAAAAAGACACACGGAAATTGGTTTTGCTTCTCATTGCCAAATTCTTGTGTTAAAGGTTTGCGACGCGGTGGAGCAAAACTGATATAGATTTTGATAAATAACTCGTTGAAACATAGTATCTAAACGCTGTTTCGGTGGAGATTGTTCAGTGGATATTTCGGCTCCACCGATTTCTACACCACCGCCGGGAGAAATTTTTTCAAAAAAAATTTTCAGAGTGGCTCCGCCTTGTCAAAGTTCTGTTGATTATCTCTTCACAGAGGATCCTTTTAAGAATTTGGGCATAATGTTGTAAAATGCGTGATTGCAGATAGATAGCAAGCCGTGGGGTGGTGTGGATTTCAATCTTGCTCCACCAAATCTCGTTTGCTACCCTGCTGGATTGGTGTGGATTGAGCGTTTTGCCTTACCCCTAAAATGCGAAAAACACCGAATATCGCTGATATTCAGTGTTTTACACCGCCTTTCGGCTTTAGGTTGTGGTGCCACCAGGAATCGAACCGGGGACACAAGGATTTTCAGTCCTTTGCTCTACCAACTGAGCTATGGCACCAACTTTAATGTTTGCAATATTGAGAACCTGCACTACTGCCTGTTTCCGTTTTGCGAGTGCAAAGTTAGTAATATTTTTTTATTCTGCAAAATTTTTCGCAATTTTTTATTAATTATTTTGTTGGATTCTGCTTCAGAGATTTACTGAACACAGCTGAGCTTTGCTGAATCACGTTGGCTAAGTCACATGTTACCAACAATATCCGCCATATGTTTTTTTTTAATAAACAAGTGCCGGGAATTAGCCTATCTATCTCTTCAGCATATCCAAATCAATGTCCGTGCGGATGTCGAAGGGCTGCGGGTGCATTGCCATTATATCGTCAAGCAGCAGGACTGTGCGGATGAAACATCGCCGCACTTCGCTTCTGTACACCTCCGCATGCACGCCTTTGTTGACAAGTTCATGCAGCTTTCTCCATTGCACCTTCTTGATTGAGTGTCCAGTATCGGTCGGTTGATCTGACACAGGTGCAACCGCGTCTATCACATATTCGAATATCCTCCGGCACGATACCGCCACCTGCGCATACTGTTCATTAGTCTCCGCGCTCTCAAAACATGTCAGAGCCGCCCAAAGTCTGTCACCGATCCCGGGAGCTGCATCCGACAATCGCGAAACAGCTTCATCCGCCACAAAGGCAAGCATCGAGCCGCATTTCTCTTTCCATTCTGCGATTCTCCTCGCATGCTCATAATCATGATATTTGTCAATTATCGTATCAGACCTTTAAAGAAGCCATCAGCCATTTTTCAAATAGTTTCAGACGCCGGTTGTCATCCATATGACAGGAAATACACATATGGGCTTCGTCACTCTCTATGACTACCGCCTCCGACGCACATACATCCAGCAAAAGATCGCCGACAAACACCTTTGACGTCAGATTAAGATTACGCTTCTGCAGAATAGCGTTGAAAACTATCCTGTTCACTGTCTCGCCATAGATACATCCCAGAGAGGGATCATCCGCGTTAAAATGAAATGCTACTTTCATACCTTTGATTCTCAAGCAGTAGCCACAAGCCATGCCATATAACCGACATAGCAGGCGGCAAGCACGCCACCCTCCCGTCGGGTAATGGTACGCTCTTTATAGACACATCCGAATATCCAGAAAAGCAAACAGCTTGCGGTGAGTATAAGCAGGTCTGCATTACCTACGGCTCCGAATGGCAACGGTCTTACCGTTGCCGCACATCCCAACACAAGGAATATATTGAAGATGTTGCTCCCGATTACATTTCCCAGGGCTATGCCGGTCTTGCCTTTCAGGGCAGCCGTTATCGAGGTGGCAAGTTCCGGCAAAGATGTGCCCGCCGCCACAATCGTAAGACCGATCACGGCATCGCTCACCCCCAGTCCCGCGGCTATTCCGGAAGCACCGTCCACAAACTTGTCGCCGCCGTAAATCAGTCCCGCAAGACCACCTGCCACCCACAGCCATGCCTTCCACACCGGCATTTTTCTCTTCAACTCACCGCCTTTTGCCGCAGGGTCGCCGGATGCGGCATGCCTGGCAGAGGAGAAGGTATGATGCATGAACACCATAAAGAAAAGCAGCAGGATTATACCGTCAACCCGCGTCAGCATATTGGTTTTCGAACCGTCAAGGAGCGATGCGTTGCCCATTGTCAGCAGAACGAGCGCCGAAAGTATCACAAGCGGAATATCCGTGGTCAGGATACTTTTCGAAATACGCATCGGTCGCACAAGGGATGTTATCCCGATTATGGCACACACGTTGAAGATATTGCTCCCCACCACGTTTCCAATCGCCAGTCCGGCATTCCCGTCTACCGCCGACATTACGCTTATCACGAGCTCAGGCGCCGACGTGCCGAACGCCACGATTGTGAGTCCGACAACAAGATCCGACATTCCCCACCGCTTGGCAAGCGACGACGCGCCATCGGTAAGCGCGTTTGCTCCCACAAGAATCAGCACAAGACCCAATATGAGAAATACTATATTCAGAATCATAAGCAATGAAATTTCAGTTCATACACCGCCCCTTCGCGTCACATCCCTGTCAAACCCCGCAACGCCCCGTTTCGACCCGTCACCCCTATTCCTTAACGTAAAAATCTATCAGAGAGTTGAGGGCACGGCGGCACGCGGGGCAGAATCCATGCCATTCATTGTCACGCATACGGCACCTGTCCGCAGGGCTGTATACACCACGAAACGAATATCCTCCTCCCTCGAACACACCCACAGGATACCGTTGCCATTCATTGCGTTGTGTTGGCACCGGAGTCCCTTCCTCAAGCAAGGATTTCCATTTTGAATCAAAATCCACGAGCGTGGTAATATTCGGCTCCCAAGGCTCCACATCAAAAGGATAGCTGTCTTCCATAACGTCTCCTTCATAGAAATATTCATCGGCAAGACCTCCGAAACTATGTCCGAACTCATGTACGACCACCGGCGCGAAATTATCATGTCCCGTAGTTGTCAGCGTATAGCTGTTGTAAATTCCGCCGCCCCCATACACATCGCAATTGGCAAGAATTATGATATGTTCATAAGGTACATGCGAAACCGATTCGTGAATATCAGACACATTTCCCGTGGTCAGATAACGATCCGAATAAAACGTGTCGAAATTTGATCCGAACGATGTCTTCTTCCATTCCTTTCTTCTCGGCACACTCACTCCCTCATCTTCAGAAACCGTAGCTACAGCCACAAAGTTAAAGCATGACTCTCGGTCTTTGAACGGTTCATGGCTCAGTATCGCCGTCACAGCCTTCTCTGCATCCCTGTAAAAAGCCTCCGTCTGCGATGCATTATACCCATCGGCAAGAATCGCCACATCAATCACATCTTCAGCATTGCCATTCTTCCTCAGATAGCGGTATTCGCTTTTACCCCTCGTGTCCGACTCCTTTACGAGGATATCATCCGGTGAATAGAGATGCGTATTCGAAGCAACAGCATCATGTCGGGCGTCAAGCAATTCAATCGTAATCCTTGCCGTCCTGCGAGGCAAAGGTATCAAAAACGTATTCTGAAAAGATTTCGAAGTTACGGCAGCCTCCGGCGTAGACTGCCACTCCCGGAAAAGAGTGGAAAAACTGTGTCTGTATATGGTATCGCCACTAAGAGAATCAGCCACAGTCACTATCCCGTTGCCGACATAAGGAATACTGTCAAGATTACACCTGCGTCCTGCCCATCCGCCGAACTTATGCATCCTGTCAAGAAACACATGACTCTCCTTCGAATTACCTGCAGCTATATAATCAAGTCTGAGAGTTGAATCACAGAACACCTTTTCAAAACTCACATCCGCCATCCCCGCCATGCGATAAAACACGACAAATGCAGACAACAGCAACAATTTTCTTATCATATTAACCGTCAATTGATTTTTACTGACCACTTCAAGGTTATTCCATAAGACGAACCGGAATAACAAAAAGCATGGCTGCAAATGTAATAAATTCTTTTTTGGAAACATGAAGTTTCTAATTTTTTTGTTAACTTTGGCTAAAACAATACAGAACAACCATGCGCAAGTCACTTCTGATACTCACAATGCTTCTCGCGAATCCGTTTTACGTCATATGCCTTGCTGAACAAAACAGGCGCCACACACCGGCAGCGAAGAGCAACGTGCCAAGAGATTCCATAATCCTCAGCGACCCCGCCGTGCTGGTCCACAAACCCACCTCCACTTATTACATGACCGGCACCGGCGGACTCCTTTGGAAAAGCAAAGACCTGTCACACTGGGACGGTCCCTATTCCGCGGCACAGCCCTCCCCTACATCCTGGATGGGTGCACATCCTCAGATCTGGGCAGCCGAACTGCACGAATACAATGGGAAATTCTACTACTTCGCGACATTCACAAACGACAGTATCATAATAGAGACCAACAAAGAGGGACGCATTCCGCGTCGCGCCTCCCACATACTCTCCGCCGACACTCCGGAAGGACCATACACACCTGTATCCGACCATGATTATCTACCCTCCGACCGCCCCACCCTCGACGGCACTTTCTGGATTGAAGACGGCAAGCCATACATGGTCTTCTGTGAGGAATGGCTGCACAACCAGAACGGCACAATCGAGGCAATACAATTATCCGGAGACCTGAGCAGACCTGTCGGCAAACCGGCACTTCTCTTCCGGGCGTCAGACTCCCCCTGGAGCCGCGAGAAAAGAGACGGAGGAATCACATTCAACCGCGTCACCGACGGTCCATGGCTTTTCCGCACAGACACCGGACGCCTTGGAATGCTCTGGACTTCATGGATTCTTGGCGACTACACCATGGGCGTGGCATACTCTAAAAGCGGTCGCCTCGAAGGTCCGTGGATACAAGAGAAAGAACCGCTTACACCCCCGAACCACGGTCATGGCATGATATTCAAAGATCTTGAAGGACGCAACATCCTTTCAGCACACAGCCATAGCGAAATCAACGGCAGATATGTACGCCGTCCCGTATTCTGGGAGATCGATCTTACAGGCAACAAACTCCACATTATCCGCAAAATCGACTGAACGAGACACATAAACCTCCACAAATTTCCACAATTCCGAATAATTACAAGCCAAAAATTCATATTTTTATAAAATAAATACCGATTATTACTGTCTTTTGATTATATTTGCGGCAATTTTCGAAAAACGGCGGCAAAACCGCCAAGGGCAAGAATAATCAATAAGTAATGAACAACGACCAGGTATCAGTGATGTTCGCAGGAGAAGAGCATATAAAATATGCCGATCTCATATGCGACCTCATCTATGAGTCCGCGCTTCAGCGCGGCACCGGTATCGCCAGGCGTTCTCCCGACTACATCATCGACAAGATCCGAGGAGAGAAAGCCGTAGTGGCGATGTATGGCGACCGTCTCATCGGCTTCAGCTACATTGAAAGCTGGGGTCATGGTGACTACGTTGCCACATCGGGTCTTATCGTAGACCCGGAGTTCCGCAAGCTCGGTCTTGCGGCGCGTATCAAGAACAAGACATTCGAACTTGCCCGACGACGATTCCCCTTCGCAAAAATTTTCTCCATCACCACTTCGCTGCCTGTAATGAAACTCAACTCCCGCCTCGGCTACAAGCCGGTGACATTCTCGGAGTTGACCACCGACGAAGAATTCTGGAGAGGATGCGAAGGGTGTGTGAATTACGATATCCTCTGCCGCAACAACCGCAAGATGTGTCTCTGCTACGGCATGCTTTACGACCCGAAGGCAACACTGCGGAAACAGTCATGGACTATCCCCTACGTAACTTGGATATCCAACAAGGTCAGAAAAATATTCCATCTGAAATAGACAGGTTTTTCCACACCGCATCCCCCTGATATTCATCCGCGCCGCACCCGGCGCTTAAAAGTTTTAATGCAGGAGCGTCCGCACCCGGCGGAACGCTTCATAACACATATACATACACATAAAGAAATGAAAGAGTCCAAGAAAAAAGTCGTCCTTGCCTTCAGCGGAGGCCTCGACACCTCATTTGCAGCAAAATATCTCTCCGAAGATCTCGGCTACGAGGTTCACACTGCAATAGCCAACACCGGCGGATTCACCCCCGGAGATCTCGAACGCATCGAGCAAAGGGCATACGCACTCGGTGCGGCGTCACACGCCTCTCTCGACATAACCGAAGACTATTACAACCGATCCATACGATATATGATAGCCGGCAACGTGCTCCGCAACGGCACATATCCCATCTCCGTCTCCTCGGAGCGCATATTTCAGGCGATAGCCATCATCGAATATGCCAAGAAGATCGGCGCGGACGCTGTGGCACACGGCTCAACCGGAGCCGGCAACGACCAAGTGCGTTTTGATCTTACATTCCAGATTCTCGCTCCGGAGATAGAGATCATCACTCCCACCCGCGACATGACACTCACACGCGAATATGAGATCGACTACCTGAAGAAACACGGAGTCGATGCCGACTATAAGAAAATGGAATATTCCATCAACAAAGGTCTGTGGGGAACGAGCATCGGCGGCAAAGAGACTCTTCACAGCGAGCAGACACTTCCCGACAGCGCCTATCCCAGTCAGGTCACGGCATCGGGAGAAGAGACACTCCGCATCACATTCCACAAAGGCGAGGTGACTGCCGTCAACGGCAAGACATATGAAAACCGCATCGACGCCATCCGTGCCGTCGAAGAGGCGGGAGCGAAATTCGGCATCGGACGCGACATGCATATCGGCGACACAATAATCGGCATAAAAGGACGAGTTGGCTTTGAAGCCGCCGCTCCCGTGCTCATCATAGCCGCCCACAAAATGCTGGAGAAACACACCCTCACCAAATGGCAGCAATACTGGAAAGAACATATAAACACATTGTAGGGCATGTTCCTTCGCGAATCGCAATATCTCGAACCAGTGATNCGCGACATGGAGAAATTCCTTGAAAGC